>DATNMW010000016.1:0-8167 GCA_035602155.1 Bryobacteraceae bacterium
TTGTCGTAGTAGGGCGAGATATCCGCGTAGGAGATGGGCCAGTCTTCGCCGAACCCGTCGCGCGAGGCGGCCTTGAAATCGTAGTCGGACAGGCGCAGCGCCAAGCGGCCCCAGATGTTGGTCTTGCCGCCCAGGCACCGCGCGCGCACCCAGGCGTACGGCGTGCCTGTGTATGGATGGTCTTTCTCGTCGACCACGATATCCTTGGCGTAATCCGATCCGGCGCCGTCCTCCACGTACGAATAAACATGTCTGTAGGGCGATCCGTTGGCGTAGGGCGGCTTGCGAATCGTATACTCAGCGCCCGACAGGGCGTGGGAATCGGGCGGCATGTCGCCGCGGCGGGGGTGGTCGTAGGGCCACTCCATCGATTTCAGCTCTTTGTTGATATCGAGCTTCTTGCCGGCTTCCAGGAGCAGGACCTGCATGCCGTGCGACGTCAGCACATGCGCGGCCATGCCGCCTCCTGCGCCGGAGCCTACTACGATGGCGTCATAGGTTCTCTTGAGATCGACTTCCTCGGACATTTATTCAGCCTCTCGGGTGCGTATGCATCCATCGTAGACCATGGCGTCCCGTGGCGGAGCCACCGCTTCCTTACGGTCGCGGCTCGGTAGCGGTCGCCTTGATCTCCGCCAGGTCTACCGGGCCGTGACCGTAAGGGAGCGGTACGTCGGCGCATCCCCGTGCTACATTGTAGAGTCTAACTCCCAGATGCGAAACGTACTGATCATAGGCTCCGGTTGCGCTGGAAACACGGCGGCCGTGTATGCCGCGCGCGCCAATCTGAAGCCCGTGGTGGTCTCCGGAAAGCACGCCGGCGGCCAGTTGGCGATGACCACGCTGGTCGAGAATTTTCCCGGCTTTCCGGAAGGCATCAACGGTCCCGAGTTGGTGGAAAACATCAGGAAGCAGGCCCAGAACTTCGGCGCCGAGTACCTGCATGGCGACGTGATCGATGCCGAGCTTTTGGGCCACCCGTTCCGCATCAATGTGGAAGGCGATTGGATCGAGGCGCGCACCGTGATCGTCGCTTCTGGCGCGTCGGCGCGCTGGCTGGATCTGGAAAACGAGCAGAAGCTCATCGGCCACGGTGTCAGTTCCTGCGCCACCTGCGACGGCTTTTTCTATCGCGGCAAGAAGATCATGGTGGTCGGCGGCGGCGATTCGGCCATGGAGGAGGCCAACTTCCTCACGCGCTTCGGCTCCGAAGTGGCGCTGGTACACCGGCGCGACCAGTTCCGGGCATCCAAGATCATGCTCGATCGCGTGCAACATAATCCCAAGATCAAGCTGCTCACCAATACGGTGGTGGAAGACGTTTTCGACGCCGGCCAACACATCGTCACGCACGTGCGGCTGAAGAACATCGCTACGGGCGCGGTATGGGAGCAGGAGGTGGACGGCTTCTTCGTGGCGATCGGACACATCCCCAATACGGCTGTGTTCAAGGGGCAAATCGACACGGACGCCGACGGCTACATCATTTCCAAAGGCGGCGCCAAGACCAATATTCCGGGCGTGTTTCATGCCGGCGATGTGCAGGATCGCGCCTACCGGCAAGCTATCACCGCTTCTGCCGCGGGCTGCATGGCGGCCATCGAAGTGGAGCGGTACCTGGAAGCGGAGGGGCATTAATGATCGAACGATTGAGCCCGCCGGGCGTACCGGCGCCACGCGGGCCTTATTCGCCGGCGGTGCGTGCGGGCGATTTCATTTTCGTATCGGGGCAGGTGCCGGTGGACCCCGCAACCAACAAGGTGGAGCTGGGCGACATCCGCAACGAGACGCGTCTGGTGCTGACCAACATCGGCCGTATTCTGGAAGGCTGCGGCGCGACGATGGCGGACGTGGTGAAGTGCTCCGTGTTTCTGGCCGATGGCAAGGATTTCGGCGCCATGAACGAGGTTTACGCCGAATTCTTCGGTGTCGACAAACCGGCGCGCACCACGGTGGCGTGCCAGTTTGCGATGCCGGGGCTGAAGGTGGAGATCGACTGCATCGCGTATCACCCTGCGACGAGCTGATCCTCAGAACTAGTCTTTCTTCCGCGACCACGGCGGCACAATGTGGTTGATGCGCGCATACGCGATGGACTGGCCCAGATGCTCGCGGAGATGGCTGGCCATGTGGATTAGCAGAGCGCGCATGGTCATCGGAGATCACGGCCAAATCGTGCGCCGCGCCGGGCGGAGGTTTCACTCCGGCATAGGAGCAAAACAGAAGCGTGCTGCCCGCCATGTGGACGAAAACCTCGCCAAAGGACCGCACGCCTTCGATGGGGCGCGCCACGAATACTTCTCCTCTGGGATGGCCTTAGCCAGCGCCAGGCCTTCGTCCGCTGCGGTCATGAATGGGTCGAGGATGTCCTGCCGGCTTGGGAGATTTTCTCCTGCGCGGGCAGGATCGGCGCGAGCGCCACGGCAAGCAAACAGCGCGTATCTTCCGATGCTTCGCTTTATACGATGCTACTTATCGCCCGATAATACCGGATTGAGATCGCCGGGCTTTGCGGCCAGGTCCGCCGCGAGCAAGCCGCCGTTCAACTTGATCTCCTCAGTCGTAATGTCCGCGAGACGCTTGCCGCCGTGGAGAATCCACATACGTCGCGGGAATCGGACGCCCGACACCGTCATCCACCCTTCGATCTGATTTTCGCTGGACTCCGGATGGGCCGGATCGGCGAGCGATATGGAGGTTTGCTTTACCGGCAGCCACGAGGCGGGGTCCAGTGTGATGTCGAGCCGGTCGTTCTCGATCTTGCGGGCGGCGATACGGACGACATTGTTAGCCGGCGAAGTGATCTCATAATCTGCAGTGCGGTCCGCCAGCCAGACATTCAGCGCGAAACCCGAGAGATACCTGCGGGCAAATTCCAACTCGCCGCCGGCGAGATCGGTCAGATGCTTACCGGGCAGGATCTCCCAGCCGGAGATGCCATCGAAGTAAAGCGCGTAGGTATCGCCTGGCCCCACCTGGTCGAGGCGCAGACGGTTGGGTTTGATCCAGCGGGTGCGCTTGCGAACTTCGCCGATCGAGTTTCCCCTGCGGTCCCACGTCTGTGCGCGGACAAGCTGGTCGAAATCGCGAATCTTGACGATTTTCTCCGTGCCCCCCAAAGCCTGCTGCATCTTGCGCAGCAAGGCTGGGCCGTCCTGGCCGAAGCCTGCCGCGCAGACCAGAAACAATGCACAATGTCTCTTCATGCCCGCCGCACGGCCCATCTCATCGGCTTCCCCGGCGTGCTCCTGCCGCGGACTTCGATCATGTCTTCCGGCAACTGCAGCCGGATGCGCCACTCGCCCGCCATCGCTGGCGCGTACCAACCCTCGTAGCCAGCCGGCCCTTTGATCATCCCCACCAGCGGCGACTCGAAGCGATACGATTCGAGCGGCAGGCGCGGCGCCAGATCCAAACCTGCCTCTGTGAATTCGAGGCCGGGCAGTTTGGCCGCCGAATACAACGTGCAGGCGTGCGAATGCAAATTCCCGATGGGAAAATCCGTGTAGCGCAGAAAACCGCTGTTGACGGTTTCACCGGGGTGCTTGCTCACGGTGGAGTTGAGCGTGTCCGGGCCGCTCCAGGTGTTGTACCAGATGTCCGGATACACTTCGGCATGCCGCGCCAGCGTATTTTTCTTCCACTCGTCCCAGGCCATTTCGCCGTTCACTTGCGCCAGAGCCCAAACCAATGTGGCGTTCAGCGAAGGCCAGATACCGCCGCTGATCGACGTGCCCGGCTCAGCCATTTTCTGCGACGTGATGTCGGGACTCTGATTCATCTGCATGGCGCCGATCGGAGAATCGCGCCGCAGCAACTCATCCATGGTGGCGATCAGTTCCTTGGTTTGCCGCGCGTCAGTCACTCCGCCGATAATGGCCCACGGCTGCGGCTCGAGCCACAGACCCTTTTCGCCCAGCCATCCCACGGTGGGGCCGAGCCAGGCGCGTCTGAGCCATTTACCAGTCCATTGCGCGCGCGCCGCTTTACGGTTTTCCTCGGCGCTTTGCCGGATGTGCGCGATGGGCGCGGCATCCTCGCCGGTATATGCCAGCATGCGCGCGTAATAGTCGAACACCCACGCCGCCATGGCGGAGTTCAGGACGCTCTCGCCCTGCGCCACCGTCTCTTTCATGGTGCGCTGCCCCCAGAACATGACCAGCGCGTCGTTCCAATCGTCGTTGAGCATGCGCATCACGCCATGCTCGCCAACGCCGACATCGTCGATCAAGTGCTTGTAGCAGCGCGCCAGCAGCTTGCGCACCGGCTCTTTGCCCGCCGCCGGACCTCTTAATGGCCAGGTGGAGATTTCTTCGTCGAGGAAGGCCGTATCGCGCGTGGCCAGCACATACTCGCTCACCGCCCACAGCAGCCATAGGGGCATGTCGCTGGAGTTATCCGAGGTCGACGGCATGATGGTGCCGTGGCCCACGATGCCGTACGGAATGGAGCCGTTCGGGCGAACCTCTTTCAGCGTGTAGCGCAGAATCTCCTTCACGATTTGCGGATCGCTGAACAGAAACGGCAGTGCGTGTTGCAGCGGGTCGCGCGCGGCGCCCTGAAATCCCATCGAGTATTGATAGATGCCGCCTTGCGACAGGATATGCTCGCCGAAGAAATCGTCGTAAGTCAGGCTGCTGCGCAGGTAGTAGTAATGCCAGGCCGTCTCCCGCTTCACCCATGGTTCGGCTTTCGTTTCGAAGCGCAATCCCCTGCCTTTCCACTGCCGGCTCGAATCGCGCCATACATTGGCGCGGCCGCGATATTTCTCTATGAGCGGCCCAGGATCGCCCCGGTGCGGTCGATACCCGTAAAGAAAATAGAGGGTACGCTGCTGGCCGGGATCCAGCGCGATGCGCCGCTCCAGGAACAGCCCTCTCTCCGTCTCGCCGCCGTTGAGCCGGCCGTCGAGCGCGCCCGCCAGCCCAGCCGGATGCGCCGCGCCGCCCGCGCCGAAGAACGTCCTCGCATCGGTCGTGAACCCATCCGCGGGCGCATCCAATGAAGCCAGAAATGTGCCGGGCGGATGCAGATCGTCGAACGAAGCTTCCGGCGCGGGCTCTTCGATAGCCGCCAGAAACGGGTTGGCGTGCGTCGCCAGACTCGTCTTCATGCGCTGGAATAATTGCTCCTCTGCCGGATCGCGCCCGGGAAATTGTTTGTCCTCCATCAGTCCGGCGCCGCCGTGCAGGGTGTTGAAGAAGTGCGCAAACCGATCGCCGAATTTGCGCCGCAGTTCCACCGCGTTGCCGCCGCCGAATTGTTCGATGTACGACCGAAACGAGAATTGATAGACGTAGCATCCCCAATACTCGATCCAGCGCAGGTTCGCGCGCGACGGCCCGTGATTGCCAATGGTCACCTGGGAGATCAGCACCGGGTCGTCGCCGAAGGGAGCAACAATCGCCTGGTCGATGGTGTAACTGGCGCTCGCGACCTTCTTGCGGAAGTATCCTACGCCGAAAATGCGGTCGAAGCTGCGGGCGTCCGTGTAGCCGCCTTGATAGAACGTGCTCAGGGTTTCGTTCCCGTCGGTCAGATAGCCGAGGCCGCCGCCGAATTGGCTGCGTTCCGGCGAACACGCGTTCAGATACTTCGGCGCGCCTTCGTCCTGGCGCACCTGCACGTGGCCATAGTTGGACACGATGGCGACCAACCGGTCGTTGCCCACCTGATGCACGTGTTCGGTGGACGAGAGAATACCGGGGCTGCTAACCTGCGTAACGGCTTTCGGGTCGCGCGTTTGGTCGCACAGGTAGCGGAAAGCGGGAAGGCCGAATTCGTCCTCGATCCATTCGCCGAAAGAGCCCGATCCGTAAGGTTTCTGGCCAGGGCTGCTTTGCGCTGCGGGTGAAGCTAGGGCCGCGCCGAACGCGGCCACGAATTGTCTGCGGTCGATAGCCACGCATCTAGCGTAGCGCAAGCACCGGGCGTGCCGCGTCTTCGCTCGCCGGAACGCCTTCATCCAGGATCGCCCGCATCCGCGCCATAAACTGCGCTTCGGAAAACTGCTCCGCCCAAGCCTGCAACTCGCGCGGGCGGACCTGCGCTTCCACACGCTCGAAACGCTGTAACGCCGCGGCAAGCTGCGGTTCGTCCGGCTCATCGAAAAAGAATCCGCCGAGTGGATCCGCTGTAGGCACGCTTTCCAATACTCCGCCGCGGCCCAATGCGACGACCGGTTTGCCGCTGGCCAGAGCCTCCACCGCCGTGATCCCGAAATCCTCTTCGCCGGGAACGATCAACGCGCGTGAGCGCGCCAGCAGATCGCGCAATTGCTCGTCCGGGACGCGTCCGCAAAATTCGACGCACGGCGCGGCCATGCGCTTCAGACGCTTGAACTCGGGACCGTCGCCCACCACGCGCAAACGCTTCCCCTTCCCCGCAAACGCGCGCACCGCTAAATCCACGCGCTTGTACGCCACCAGCTCGGACACCACCAGGTAGTAGTCTTCCGGCTCACGCCAATAGAAGTTCTCCACCGCCACCGCCGGATGCACCACACGCGCATCCCGCCGCCAGACTTTTTGGATGCGGCGCCGGACATTCCCGCTGTTGGCGATGAATTCATCCACGCGCGCGGCGGAGGCGAAATCCCAGAGCCGCAGATAATTGCTCACCGGCGCGAACAAAGCGCGCTGCCATGCCGGGAGCCACTCCTTGGCATAAGCGGGATAAAGCTCCCAGATGTAGCGCATGGGCGTGTGACAGTAACAAATGTGCCGCGCGGAGGAGGACGTGAGCACGCCTTTCGCGGGCCCCGATTCGCTGCTGATCACCAGATCGTAGCCGCGCAAATCGAACTGTTCGAGCGCCAGCGGCATCAGCGGCAACAGTTGGCGGTAGTGCCGGCGCAGCGGATTCAGGAACGACGCAGTGACTTTGTGCCGCCGGACTTCGGGACTGACTGCGCGCGGATCGTAGAACAGTGTAAAAATATCGGCATCCGGCAGCAGCCGGCAGAGAGACTCCAGCACCTTCTCGCCGCCCCGCCAGTTCAACAGCCAATAATGTACGATCGCCGCCCGCATCCACATTCAGCATAACCGCTCCATCTGCGCGCCGCGTGTTTTCGGCGCATGTTTTTACTCTTCTTACTTATGCGCGTATGTTATTAGTCGAATAGATGCCCGGAGCCGACGCCATCGAGAGAACAATCAACGATCCGCTGCTATATCGGGCGCCGCTGCCCTATACCAGCCGCTATTATCCATATGGGTTCCCGGTGGATGTTTCGAGCGATATGCCGGAAGTCTTGGACGCCGCCCACGACAGCTTCGGCGCTTACTCGCCTCGGTTCGACCGGCCGCCCCTGCGCGTGCACGTGATGGTGAGCGAGGAAGGCGCAGGGTTGCCGCCCGCGCCTGTGCTGCGCGGCCAGCGGCACCTGCTGCTTTGGGTGTCGGACCGGCAGAATTTCGCGGTCATCGACCGGCGGGAACGCTTCGGCTATTCCTGCGTGACCCGCGCCGCCTTGGCGGACCGGATTTTCTTTCGCTGGCATTTTCTGGACGCGTTAATTTACATGTTGCTGGAGCTGAACTACATCACTTCAGTCCACGCCGCCTGCGTCGCATGGGAGGGATCCGGAGTATTGCTCTACGGCGAGTCCGGGATGGGCAAGAGCACTCTGTCCTACGCCTGCGCCCGGCGCGGCTGGACGTACATCTCGGACGACTCGAGCAGCGTGGTGTGGGACGGCGGCCGCACCATCATCGGCGAGCCGCATCGTTTCCGGCTTCGCGCCGATGCGCCGGACTTGTTTCCGGAATTGCGCGGGCGCACCGTGGGCTACCAATTGGATAGCAAACCCACTATCGAAATGTTCACGGCGGACCTGCCGATTCGCACGGCGGTGGAATGCCGTGTGGAACACATTGCATTCCTGGACCGCCGCCCGGGCATCCGCGCCGGCGTGGCGCGGATCGGAAAACAAGAAGCCCGGGAACGCTTGCAGCAAGACATGCCTGTGTTCGATCCGGATCTGGAGGCGCGGCGCAGGGAGGCGGTCGAGTCCATTACCGCAGCGCCCGCCTTCGAAGTGCGCTACTCCAACTGCGAAGAAGCCGCGCTCCTGCTGGAGCGGATTGTGCGCGGGGGGAGTGCGGCATGATGGTGGGGCGGACCTCCAGGTCTGCGCGGGTCCTCCAGGACCCGCTGCTGCTAT
>DATNMW010000017.1:0-7444 GCA_035602155.1 Bryobacteraceae bacterium
GGCGAGTTCGAAGAAGCTCTGTTGACGCTCGTGCATCCCGGCCCGGCGCCCTTGATCTCGCTCGCCCGGCAGCGGTTCCTGACGCCGGACGGCAGCGGCCTGCCGCCGCTGGCCCAGTACGCGCAACTGGTGCTGCCCGGCGGCGCGCGACGCACGGTCGGCTATACCGAAGCCAGCCGCGGCTGCAAGCACTTGTGCCGGCATTGTCCCGTCGTGCCGGTCTACCAAGGGCATTTCCGTATCGTGCAGCGCGAGATCGTAATGGAGGATATTCGCCGCCAGGTCGCGGCCGGCGCACAGCATATAACGTTTGGCGATCCCGATTTCTTCAACGGCATCGGACACGCGGTCGAACTGGTGCGGGCGCTGCACCGCGAATTTCCGCAAGTCACATACGATGCGACCATCAAAGTCGAGCACCTATTGCAGCACAGCGAGCACTTGCCGTTGCTGCGCGAAACGGGCTGCGCGTTCGTGGTATCGGCGGTCGAGTCGGTGGACGATTACGTCTTGCGGCACATCCTGGAAAAAGGCCACACGCGCGCCGATTTCGTGCGCGTCGCGCAACTGTTTCGCGAGCTGGGCCTGGTGCTGGCGCCGACCTTCGTCCCTTTCCACCCCTGGATGACACTGGAAGGTTACGCGGACTTGCTGGCGGCCATCGCCGATCTGGATCTGATTGAGCACGTCTCGCCGGTGCAACTCACTATCCGTCTGCTGGTCCCGGCTGGCTCCCGGCTGCTCGAACTGCCGGAAGCGCGCGCCGCCATCGGCGAATTCGACGAAGGCGCGCTGAGTTACCGCTGGGTGCATCCCGATGCGCGGGTCGATAGGCTGCAACGCGAGTTGGAGGCGGCCATCGCGCGCGCGGTCGTGGCCAAAGAGGATCGGCGCACGATTTTCCGGCGCGTTTGGGGAATGACACACGAGGCGATAGCGATGCGGACGCCGCGCCTGCCGGATGTGCCGCCGGGCCGGCCGCGAGTAACTATCCCATATCTGACGGAGCCCTGGTATTGTTGAGCGGAGCCTATCGAGGAGCAGTTGGCTCCTATATAACCTATGCAAACGGAATCCATCCGCGATGCCCGCAGACGCCAGGACCACAGCGAAGAACTGGCCGCCAAGGGCTGGTATCACAGCTTCGAACTGCCCGATGGTACTCTGATTGACGGCGTGAATCCGCTGCCGCGCCTGCGGGAGCGCTTCGCCCGATTTCCCATTCCCGGCGATCTGCGCGGCAAGCGCGTGCTGGACATCGGCGCATGGGACGGCTGGTTCACCTTCGAGGCGGAGCGCCGCGGCGCGGACGTGACCGCCATCGATTGCGTGGAGGCGCCCCACTTTATCGAACTGCATCGCAAGCTCGCCTCCAAGGCCGATTACCGCATCCTGGAAGTTTACGAATTGCCCGCCGCCGCCCTGGGGAAATTCGACGTCGTTTTTCTGCTCGGCGTGCTGTATCACTTGCGTCACCCGCTGCTGGCTTTGGAGATTGTCTGCAGCCTGACGACCGGCATCGCCATCGTCGAGTCTTTCGTCACGGATGGAGACACCTGGCAGGAACACACGGCGGACATCCCGGCTTTGGAATTCTACGAAGGCTACGAGCTAGCCAACCAATACGACAATTGGGTTGGTCCCAGCGTGGCCTGCCTGTTGGCGATGTGCCGCGCGGCGGGATATGCCCGCGTGGAATTGCTGCGCACCGAGCCATTCAACGCAATGGTGGCTTGCTACCGAAGATGGGAGCCACCTCCCGCGCAGGCTGTTTGCGCGCCTCCGGAGCTTATCTCCGCCGCGCACAATGTCAACGGCGGCATCAATTTTTCCAGCCGCAAGGAAGAGTATATGTCGTGCTGGTTCCGCAGTTCCCGCGAAACGATCGCGAAGGAAGACCTGCGCCTCGAAGTGGACCAGTTTGGCGCGGCCGCTTACTACACCGGCAGCCAAGCGAACGGCGGGTGGGCCGCGAACTTTCCCTTGCCGCGCGGCCTATCGCCCGGATGGCATCGGGTGCGGCTGCGCTTCGCGGACAGCAATTTCAGCAATGCCGTGCGAATCGCCGTAGACCTTCCCTTGCACGTCAGCCGGATTGTTTGCCATGGCGTCCGCGATGCGATTAACTTCAAGAGCGGTGAAGTCAGCGTATCGGAGAATGGATACCTAAGCTGCTGGGCGGCGGGACTTCCCGAGAACGCCGACCGTCACAATGTACGCGTCTTCCTGGGCGATATCCGGCTGAAGGTCTCTTGGTTGGGGGCGCCGGATGCGGCCGGCCTTACCCAGTTCAATGCGGCCGTGCCGGAGAGCGTGCCGCAGGGCGATCACTCGCTGCGCATAGAATGCGGCGGAGTCGGTTCGGAGCCATGCACCGTGCGGGTTTCACGGTGAGCCACAGAATCACCGTGTTGCGATTCACCGAAAGCCCTTGGCAATGGCGACGTCGGACTTGCTGTGGAGTGCCGTGCGCCGCAGTCCACTGCTGAAGGTTCCGTTGTTCTACATCGGAAAGCCGACACGACTTCCCCATGCCCCAAGGACAACGCGAACCGGGCCACCGTGTGTGCCAGAGTGTACACCCCACGCTACCCCCGATAGACCCGCCAGGTGAAGGTCTGGCGCTCGGTGGTGTCTTCCGTATAGTTTTGCGGGCCGTTATAGACGAAGCCCTGAATCTCTGAAACGCGCTGGTAGGCATCGTAGCTGTATTTTCTGGTGGTTGCCGTTATTGTACGTTTTGGTGGACAGGGTGCCGTCGGGGTTGTAGCGTAGGAGATCGTGCCATTCTCGGGGTTGGTGGCCGAGCCCAGAAATTGCGTGGTGGAATGGTAGGCGAAGGTGCGCGTTTGGGTTCCGGTGCTGCGGGGCATGTTCACTTGCCGAACGCGTCGTTGGTGTACTGCTTCCACTTGCCTGCGGCATCGGTCGCGGTGGCCACGTTACCCTGATAGAGGTATTTACGTTCGTCCGGGGGGCCGCGCGGGGAACCCCGCATGGCAATCTGAATGAGCGGGTTCGCCGCGTAGTCAGCCGCGGTGGCGAAGATCTGCGGGGCATCCAGTCGAAGTTTCTGCGCGCTCCGAAACAAAATGGACATCCGCACTATGCTGTCGCGTGCGTCCAGCCGCCGTCCTCAATGGACAAGGCCAACAGCCCCTGCACCACCATTTTTCCAGTTCTCTCTCTGACCGCTTGCTCTGCCCTTTCCCACGCATAGCACAGAAGGAACCATCGAGCTGCCCTGCTAAGCGCGGCCCGAGCGATATCGCGCTGCTCGACGTTCGCCGGCAACTAAACGCCCAAGGGGCGTTCCGTCGGCGTGGGCCATTGAACACCCAAGAACTGCAAAACCCCCCTTGCGTTCCCATTTCGACTCTGCCATGCTGGCACGATTAGCCTTCCGAGTGGAGATCTCGAGGCCGGGTAGTTCGTGAGGTTGGCTCCGGCACGGTAATCGACACGTGGCCGCCAACGGTTCGATCAGCTTGGTCGTCAAGTTTAGTGGAATACTAGGGGAAGGAGAAGTCACATGTTGAAAGCGACGATTCTCGCTGGGGCTTTCAGCCTTTGCCTTTTGGCTGGGAACGACCCCATTCGTGAGGTAACGTCTGAGGCGAGGAGAGAGGGACTCCAACCGGTCCCGGCGTTCTACGAGGGCTACTTTTACAGGATCGATAACGAAGCGGTTACGATCTTCGCGCCCGACGGCCATCTGGCCGTGGCCTTTGCCGAGGAGGCCGGCCACCCTCGCGCCATCGCGATCGACACCGATGGCACGATCGCCGTTGCCTGGGGTGCTTGGGACCCGAAGAAGGGGCGCGGCATCGATTTCCGAGATACCTCTGGCGCCGTGACTAGAACCATCAATACCGGATTGTATCTTCCTCACCACCTGGCATTTGCCGAAGATCATTCTCTCTGGAGTTTTGGCTGCGAAGTGGATGCCACCAGCCCGCACGGAGTACCCAAACAGGAATACAAGACGGTGCGGAAGTACCAGCCGGACGGCAAGGAGGCAGGAGCTTATCTCCCCCGCTCCCTGTTTGCACCCGGCCTCGAACCGCCTCTCAGGGCTTCCAGTGGAACAGCATTACCGTCGCGCACGATCGCGTCGGACTCTGGGCTGTTTCGGGCATGCGGGGCACCGAAACCGAGTGGGTAGAGTTGGACTTGACCGGCAACCTTTCTGGCCGGTGGAGGCTGGATCAGTTCGGACAACATCCAAAACTAGCCTTCACGAGAGACGATTCCTTCTTCGTCCAAGTCTGGGACGACAAAACCAGCACTCAGCAGTTCTACGCGCTGGATCGGGCCTCCTCGAAATGGCGCGTAATGGATACGGCTCCGAGCGGGTGGCTTGAGGGCGCGGACGGAGACGCACTGGTGTTCAGAGGCGAAGCTCTCGGGCCGATGCACCTTCGGTGGTATCCACATCCGTAATGAGCCTGCCGAAAACTCACGTCTCACGGATCCCTATGGCACGAGCCGGATGAGCGTGTTCACTAGAAACGGATCTTCGAACTCCGTCCGGTCGCCCACCTTCTTCCCCTTCACCGGCAGCAGGCGTGCCGTCAACGGTTTCCGCCATTTGAACGCCAGCGTGGCCACATCGCCCGCCATCGGAATGGTGTCCAGGCCGGCGCCGCAGACGGCCGAATACGCCAGCAGCACGTCCACGTCATACGTACCTTCGCTCCAGCGTTGCGCGTGCAGGCTGTCTTCCATCACCGGCAGCATCAGGCCGGAGTATCCGATGCGCTTCACCGGCACGGATTGCACGGCCTTGGTGATCGCCGCAGCCGCCGTCATGGCGCCGCTCGACCCGAACCTGCTTCCGGTGAACTTCTCAATGGCAGCCCCGATGGAAACCTCCCGCAACGGCGCCGGCGTTGCATCTATGCCCATGTATGTCCACCCGGTTTTTTTTTGGATTTGCAGCGCCAGTTTCTCGATGGCCACGGCGTGCGCGTTCAGCTCCTGCGTAAGCCGCTCTGTAGCCATCGGCGCGTTGCCGGAAGTCTGCGAGAAAACCCGGTCCACGACGTTCGCTCCTTCGGTGCCGATCGCGAAGCGGCGTCCATCCCCTACGTGATACGATCCCGGATAGAATGGCGCGTCGGGCGCCAGCATGGCCGTAGCGGCGAAATTGAAATTGGCCGCGCTGCCCGGACTGTGTTCTTCCACGAACTTCACCAGCGTGGCCGCAGCCTCGATGCACTTCCATTGGATGCCGTCTTCGCCGGCGATTACCAGGCTGGCCTCCAGGCTTTTCGTCGCCGAGAGGATCTCAGCCAGTGTCTGGGCCTGCGACGGATCGTCGGCGTCGCGCAACATGGCAGGGCCGATGTTTGCAGCGAGCGAATAATGGATCGCCAGCGCATCGTAGTCGCGAAAGAAGCGCAGGACATCCAGCCGCGAAAGGCCGCGCGTGTAGTCTGGGAAGGGCTGGGTCGTGATACGGACGCCTTCCACTTGATACCCGCCCGCTTCGATCATCCGTTTCGCCCGGCGCAATATCTGCGAGGTGTCCTGGACCTGCTCCCGGTAGCGCGCGCGATCCAATTTTAGGAACGCAGTGATGGCGCGCACTTTTGGTTTCGCCGGTTCGTCAGCCGGCACATGCCAGCGACGCTCCGGAAAGCAAGGCGCCGCCTATAAACTGCCGTCGATTCATGGTTCCCTCCCCAGCTCGATTATGGCGGCGCGCAGCCGCGCGAATGGGCCGGCTTCGCCGGCCTGCGGGTCCGGGGCACCGAGCCGCGCGATGGCTTCGAGAGCCGTCCGATCACCCGCGGCACATTTCAAGGCGAGATTGCGCACGCGGAATCGGTCCCACGCGCCGTGCTCGGCATCCGCGCATTCGTATAGCAGGTATGAGTGGGACAGCTTTTCCAGCGTGCGGCGCGAGCTGCGATGGCCGGGAATGCGGCGCATGCGGTCTTCCTCGCGTTCGACGAGACGCGCCGCCGCCGCATCCAGTGGACGGAAGCCCAACTTGCGATAGAACCAGAATGCGCCTGAGTCCAGCGCCTCGTCGTTCTCCAGACCCACCTGATAAGGGTCCACGGAAAAGCAACGCGCCCCCAGGATCTGGCGGAACAGGCGCAACAGGCGCGCGTAGAGCCACGCCGATTCGCCCTCGCGGAACGTGTAATACAAGTTGAAGCCCACTTCGGCGCGCTCGAAGAGGGACAGCACTTCCACGTAGCCGGCGGGTACGCCGTTCTTGAAGAACATGCCGGCATGATAGGCGCGCAGCGGCAGACGCCACTCCGGCGGCACGCCGAAGAAAACGATCTGGACGCCGCGGCCGGCATCCGCGCGGAAAACCCGCCGCGTGTCCGGATGCGTGAAGCCATATAGCTCGCGGTAGCGCATGGCGGAGGTATCCAGGATCAGATCGAGCATCTTGCGGGCCTGCGGTTTTGGGAGCTGCTTCACGGGCAGTGGCGGGGCTGCGAGCTCCCGCGCGAGATCGATATCGCCGCGCCGCAACAGCGGTTCGCGGTGGAAGTATGGCTTGCGCAGAGGGACTCGCATCCGCGAGCGGCTGGCGCGCGGGGCGATGCGCCACAGCAGCAGGAGTTCGAGCGATTCGTAGAGATCGGCCTGGTCGCGCGCGCTCAGGGGCAGCCCGGCGATGCGCGCGAGCAGCCATCCGAGAGCGGTCGATCGGCTTGATCTTGGCTGGCGCGCGGCATCCACCCACGCGCGGAATGGGACGTGCGCTTCCACGGGCCAATCCTCCAGCACCAGGGGCACGAAGCGCCGCAGCACGGGGCCGAGCTTCTCCGCTTGGCCGTAGTTTTCCCAATCGATTTCGATATCGCGCGGATAGCGGGCGGCGAGTTGCCTGGCCACCTCGTAGCCGAAGACCGCGGAAAACGATGTGCCCGCGATGCCCGAGACGGCGGCGTCTTCGAATGCCGAGAAATCGGTCAATTGGGCGACGCGCTGCGCGAAGGTGGCAAGGGCGGCGTCGGTCAGCCGCATGACCTCCGCATCGGCCGGATAGGCGCGCAGGAACAACAGGCATTCGTGCAGCCGGATGAGGGAGTCCGCACCGGTGAAGCGGTGGCCGGCGATATCGGCGAGGAGTTGGTGGAGCTGGTGGGCGTCCGGCGCGCCAAACCGGGTCTTCCATTGTTCGAGGCGCGCGAGCGGATCCATGGGCATTGGTTTGAGCTTAGTACAGGGCCGGGAGGTGCGGGTGCGGCGTGGCGGCTGAGCGGGCGAGGGGGTGAGCGGGGGAGGGGGCGATCCAATTGGGCATCTTTGTTCTTGAGTGTGCGAGTTTGTGCATTTTGGGCATCTTCCGAAAATTCCCACCCTGCCGCTCCGTTTGGGATCAAGTACTTGCGGCAGGCGAGGCGGCGCCTTTATTAGCGGCGGTGCGCCGACGTGGGCGAAGCGGCCGGGGCTGCCGTTGCCCCACAGCTAC
>DATNMW010000018.1:0-24983 GCA_035602155.1 Bryobacteraceae bacterium
CGGACGCCGAGTATTGTTTCTGGCAGGCGCAGGCGCTGGGCCCGCATATTCCGCCGGTCTTGATGCAGGCCGCGGATTTCTATTACGAAACGCATCGGACGGACCGGGCCATGCAGCGCATGGCGCGCGTTTTGGTCGACACCGACGCTTACGACGCTGTTATTTTCGGTTGGTACGCGGAGAAGAATTTGCCGGTCGGCGAAGTCCTGGCGCATGGCCTGCCCCCGGGTCCGCGCGCGGCCGAAGCCTATATGCGCGACCTGATCGCGGGCGACAAGGGGGGGACGAAGGAGGTCTGGAACTGGATTGCCGCACGCGAATTGGGCGACGGCCGCTTGGCGCGCGAGTACCTGGAATACCTGTTTGGCAAGCGCGATTATGAAACTGCCGCCTACGCCTGGGCCGCTTACCTAGGTGCGGCGCGGAATGGCTACCTGGAATCGAACTGGGTCTTCAACGGGGACTTCGAAAGCGATCTTTCGAATTCGGCGTTCGACTGGCGCATCAACGCGCGTGAGGGTGTGGCGGCCGCCGAGGATACGCAAGTAACGCATACCGGATCACGCTCGCTGCGAATCCACTTTGAAGGCAAGGAGAATCCGGACTACAGCGATGTAGGGCAGGTCGCTTTCGTGAAGGCGGGACGTTATCGGTTCGAGGCGTACGAGCGGACCGCCGGGATTACTACCGATAGGGGCGTAGGCTTCCACATATACGACCGAGAATCCAGCTCGCGCTTGGATGTGAGGACCGAGGAACTGACGGGTACGCACGACTGGACGCGTCTCGACCGGATTGTGACCGTGCCCCGCGGGACCCGATTGCTGGCGATTGAAGTGAGCCGTCAACGGTCCTTGAAATTCGATAACCGGATCGGCGGCACGGTTTGGATCGACAGTGTCAAGCTCACGCCGCTGGATGGTTCACGCTAACTCATGGCACGCCGGCGATGGCGGCGAGTACGGCGGGAACGTTCGCGCCGATATCCAGCCCGTCCGTTCCTCCGGCACGATAGGGACTGGAGGGCGCCAGGACCAACCCCGGCAGATCCGTTCCTGCGTTGCCGCCGTTGAAATCCATAAATCCGACCAGCGCCCAGTCGAGCGGCCAACATTGCGCAATAGGATAGTTATTCTCCTGGCAGGTTGGCGCCCCGGAAACCGGTGTGGCATTCGCGCTCAACGATGTGATTCCAGCGGGATATAGCGGAGTGTAGATAACGCCCCACACATTAGGATACCCCCAGTAATCGCCGACGAACACCTGGCCGCCAAATGTCGCAGACGGAAGTAACGCAATTGCGCCTCCAGGACTGCCGCCATTGTTGAACGGACTCCCGAACTGGAAGTTGTTCGTGAGTTGGAAGTTCAGATCGGTGCTGGGTTGGGCGTCCGTGAAGTTCAGGCCATTTTGGTACTGCGACGGAGCGTTCACAATGGTGTTGTGGTCCATCGTGAATGCGTTGGTGTTCTGCAGTTGGAACGACAGGCCCGAGGCGCAATTAGTGGCGGTCAAGGGCACGCAATTAGCGCCGCCATAAGCGACGCCGTCGATGTCGACCGCCAGATTGTTCCGGAATAGGAATCGTTGTCCGGTGGTGATGGCCGTGCCGCCACTCACCGGCGCGCCGTTTCCGGCCACGGCGCCGAGTTGCGGGCCATGCTCGAACAGGTTGTTTGTATAAGTAAGATCCTGGCAAATGTACATCCCGGAATAGAAGCAGTTGGAGATCAGAAACTCAGCCTGTCCCCCGGCGTAAGTGGTGTCGAACACGTTTGAGTCGTACAAGATCCGCTGACCGTGCTTGACCTCACTCTGGTTTTTCACGTCGTAGCATTGGGAAAGAGATGGGTTGCACCCGGCGGGCAAGGTCTGCCATGCCAGTTGTTTATGAAAGTGGTTGAGCCGGACGGTGAAGTCGCTTGGAGCGGGGCAGGTGTCGATCCCGATGTCGCCGTCCACAAACCCAGGCGATCCCTCTCCCGGGGGCGCGATCGTGCACTCCGTATTGAACATCAGGTTCTCACCGGTAGCCTCCAGGTAATTGCCTGCGATGAGGCCCGGCCCGGGGCTGTTGTTCACGTTGATGGCTTGGGTATCCTGGCCGGCGGCGACGATTCCCCATATATTCGAGAACATCACGGTTCCGTTGACCGCGTTGAGGTCGATACCGCGCGCCACATAGGTGCATGGCGATGCCACGGAGTCGGCAAGGCACGGCGCCGGGTGGACCAGGATTCTGTCGAATGTAATGTTCTGCGGCAGCGCCGCCGCTGTCGTGGTGTTCTCGCCCATGGCGACGATGGGGTAGATAAACGTGGCGGTGGGCGCGAGAGTCACCTCAAGCCCGGAGAAATACCAGTTAGCGGCCCCGTCGCTGACAAAGAACGGAGAATTGGTGTCGGTACTTTCGAGTGTCGGAACATAGCTCGTTCCGGCCAAAGACTGGGACGGAACGGTCCACTGCGGAAGCGCCTGGACGGTTTGGCCAATCGTCGAAGGGGTACACGGAGGGCCGGACGTTGGCGTGCAGACAACCGCCGCCTGAATGGCCGAGTTTTCCACCAGCACCGGGCTGCCGGCGGGACACGCCAGGCCGGGGACCACAAATGCGCCCTGATAGGTCACTCCGGCTTGCACTTGGATCCATTGCCCGCACTGCGCGTTGGTCAGCGCGTTTTGGAGCGCGGCAGCCGTGTTCACAAGTATCGGAGGGCCGCTGGGCGTGGGATACGCCGGAACAGTGCAACTCTGCGGTAACGCCGGCAGTGTCACAGAAGACGGAAGTGGCGGCAGCCCGGTCGCAGCCTGCTGGCACAGGGCCGGGATGCTGGGCGGCGGCCCCTGGGGGACAACCGCGAATGAGTTTGTGGCAGCGGCGAATGCGCCCAGGCTGGCGCCGATGGCGGTGGTACCAAGGCCGATAGCTGTGGCCAGCCCCGTACTGCCGATTGTGGCTACGGCGGGGCTAAAGGATGTCCACGCGGCGGTGGAGGTTAAGTCCTGGGTAGAACCGTCGGAATACGTTCCGGTCGCGTAGAACTGCAGCGAATTGCCTACAGAGATGGTCGGGGCAAGAGGTGAAACGGCAAGACTCACGAGCGTCGGCGGCAATGGGACTGTTAGCGTGGTAGAGCTCGAGATTGTGCCGAGGGTAGCTGTGACGGTGGCCTGTCCGGAAGCGACGGCCTGTGCCAGTCCGCCTGGGGCGATGGTCGCGATAGAAGCGGGCGCGGCGCTCCAGGCTACTTGGTTGGTGAGATCCTGGGTCGAGCCATCGGAGTAAGTTCCGGTGGCGGTAAACTGCTGGCTGGCGCCGGTCTGGAGGGTGGCGGCGGTGGGAGTGACAGCGATGCCGGTCAGCGTGGGCGTGACCGTCAGGGTGGCGGCGCCAATTGTAGAGGCGAAGGACGCGAAGATCGAGGTCGAGCCGGCCTGCATGGCCTGAGCCAGTCCCGGGCTGCCGGGCGCGTTGCCGATAGCCGCTCCGGTGGAGGGGTTCGCACTCCAGGTAACCGTGGCCGTGAGATCCTCGGAGCTGCCATCGGAGTAGGTACCTGTGGCTGTGAACTGTTGCGTACCGCCCACCCCGACGCTGGCGGAAGACGGAGAGACAGTGATGGCGGTAAGGAGTGGGACGACCGAGAGTTCGGCGGTAGCCGCGATAGGTCCGGAGGTTGCGGTAATCGTGACCGGTCCCGTGGCCAGCGTCTGCGCAAGCCCCTGGCTGCCGGGGTTGCTGCTGATGACGGCGGACGTGCAGGGGCTGGCGGACCAGTTCACAATAGCCGTGAGATCCTGGGTGCTGCCATCCGAGTAAGTGCCGGTTGCGGTAAATTGTTGCGTGAAGCCCGCGAAAACCGTGGCGCTGGATGGACTGATAGAAACGCTGGTGAGTTCCGGAGGCGCCGGGTTGATGGTCAGCGCAGTGGAGCCGGCGATTGCGCCCGACGCGGCCGTTATGGTCGCTTGCCCCGCAGCCAGGCCCTGCGCCAGCCCCTGGCTGCCCGCCGCATTGGCGATAGTGGCTGCGATGGCGGGGCTGGCGCTCCAGGTGGCCGTGGTTGTGAGATTCTGCGTGCTGCCATCCGTATAAGTCCCGGTGGCGGTGAATTGTTGGCTGGCTCCGGCAGGGATCGTGGGATTCGCGGGCGTGACTGAGATGCCTACCAGTTGCGCCGGAGTCACGGTCAACAGGCCGGAGCCGGAGATGGCGCCGGACGCGGCAGCGATCGTGGTTTGCCCCTGCGCGACGCCGAGCGTTAGTCCATCGGTACCGGGCGAGTTGCCGACAGTGCCTGTGGCGGGCGAGGAGGAACTCCAGGCGGCTGTGGCGGTCAGATCCTGCGTGGAACCGTCGCCGTAGGTTCCGGTAGCGCTGAATTGCTGCTGGTTGCCCGCCACGACCGTCGCGCTTTGCGGACTGACGACGATCGAGATCAAGTTCGGTGCGGCAATGGTGAAGGATGTCGCTCCGCCGACCGGGCCGAGGGTCGCGGTGACCGTGTTCTGTCCGGCGGCCAGGCCGTAGCCAAAACCCTGGGAGCCTGGGTCGTTACTGACCAACAGGGTGCTGGGGTTTGCCGAAGACCACGTCGCCGATTGCGTAAGATCGTGAGTCGACTTGTCCGAAAAAGTGCCCGTGGCGCTGAATTGAAATGCAGTTCCCGCCGCGACAGTGCTGTTCGCGGGCGCGATCGCGATGGAAACTAGCGCGGCCTTATCGACCGTCAGCACTGTTTTTCCGGAAACCGACGGCAGGTAGGAGGCGGTGACGATGGCGCTCCCCTGGGCAAGTGCGTTCGCCAAGCCTTCCGATTGCACGGTGTTCGCCACCGTGGCGACGGCGGCGGCCGACGACGTCCAATGCACCAAGAGACTCACGTCCTGGGAGGAACCATCGCTGAACGTGCCTGTGGCAGTGAGTTGTTGAGCCGCGGCGACCGGTAGAAGCGGCTTGGCGGGCGAGACGGAGATGCTCCTGAGATGGGCAAAACCGACCGTTGCGGCCGCGGAAGCGCTGAGTCCGGCGAAGCTTGCCGAAACGGTGAGTGAACCTGCCTGGCTGCTGCTGCTGCTTATGCGGCCGATGCCGCTCACGGTGGCAATGCCGGTGGCGGAGGAGGACCACGATGCCAGGCTGGTAAGGCTGCGTGTGCTGCCGTCCGAGTATGTGCCGGTAGCCTGCAATTGAAGAACCGTGCCCGTAGCCATCGAGACACTCGCAGGCGAGATGGCGATTGATTGAAGAGCCGCGCTCGTTACACCGAGAGGCGCCGATGAGCCGACCGGACCAAGGGCCGCTGTGATCAAAACCGTTCCGGCGCCCAGTGTAGTCACCATGCCGGTCGCGTTTACCGAGGCCACCGCCGGCGCCGAGGATGTCCATGCTACCTGGTCGGTGAGCACCAGTTGGGTGCCGTCGGAGTACGAACCGACCGCGTTGAACTGTTGGCCGTATCCCTGCGGCGCGGACGCGTACAGGGTGTTGACCGCCAAGGAAACCAGCGTGGCGGTGGTGACGTTGACATTGACGCTGGCGGCGACAACCGGCAAGGTTGCCGATGTTGCGGTTATCTGCGCGTTCCCGGCCGCCACAGCGCTGGCCATCCCGGAATTGGCGACGGTCAGCTTAGTGGTATCCGAGGAGGTCCAACCCACCGATGCGCTGATGTCCTGAATGCTGCCATCGCTGTAGGAGCCGAGCGCATGAAACTGGCGGCCGGCGCCCATGGGGATAGAAGCCGTCTGCGGGGCGATCGCGATCGAAACCAGGGCGTAGGCTTGGCCGCTCAGGTTCAGAATCGCCGGGATAAGCTGGCCGGTGTAAGTGACGGTAACATTGCCGGAGCGCAATCCGGCAGCGCTCGGAGCGAATGTCACGCTAACCTGGCAACTCGCGCCGGCCTTGAGGGACGCGTGGCAGGTGGTCTTTTCCGCGAAATCTCCGGAGACGGAGACGGAAAGTCCGGAGACAGCGGCTGCGCTACTGTTTGTAACCGCAACGTTGACCGGCGCACTTACCGATCCTATCTGGGCGGTAGGAAATTGAAGCGTAGACGGCGCGACCACGATCGCGCCAGTTGTCTGGCTGAGAGCCTGGCAGGCGGCCAGGATTAGCAGCACCGGGGTCATCCGGCTGTATTCAGCGCTAATCATCGATTTGCTCCTAAGAAAGATATAAATTGCAATCGATCTCAGCGCTTACGGTAGTCGCCGATTGCTTATATCTGGGCATTTTAAGCTATAGCCCGGAAGATAGATCAAGAATTAACGGAAGGATATCGTTCGGATGCTCTCTTTGGTAAATACCTACCGCAAAGCATGCGGAGACGCGATGTCTTATGCTAGCGCGGCGCGGACCGTGGGGCGGGCAGGACCCACTCCACAACTAAGTGGCGTTTGGGATAGGAGTGCGGCTAAGTCAGCGACCAACCTTTGCGGAACGCCGGCTTGAGATACTTATTCGCCTCGCTATTATTCGTGAAGCGCATCTTCGCCGCGTCCCACTCCAGCTTGCCTTCAAAGCGCAGGGCGATCGCCCCCAACAGCATCCACTCGACGAAAGGAACGGCCACATTGAAGTTCGAGCATGCCGGATCGCCGCCTTTGCAGGCCCGAATCCAATCGCGGTAGTGGCCCGGCGACCGGGTAAGCAGCGGCTGCGGGAACTGGTAGTCCCTCATCTTCTCCACTGGAATCAACCTGGTCTCTTCGCCGTAAGTGCCGGTTGTGATCATGCCCTTGTCGCCGATGAAGAGGCTGCCATCCGGTGTGGGCACTTCGGCATCGGGGGCGTTCTTCGCGGCCTGGAATTTCTGAAAATTGAAAACGTCGCCGATGAACCCGGTAAACGGCGGGGGGCCCGGACGCCTGGGGGAAGGCTTTTCGGGCAGATCGCCCAGAAGCTCGCCATCGGGCACGCCCGGGAGCTTCGGAGTTTCCTTCAACCCGTCGTGCCAGAACAGCTTGACCGGAGGCATCGATCCGCGCGCCGGAAAATCGTAGCGGATTTCCGATCGCGCCGGAAACATGAAGTCGCTCGGGCCTTCCTTGTGAATGCACTCCACACTGACCGGGGCCCCCAGGTGCAGCGCCAGGTTCGGCGCCCCCAGAATGTGGCAGGCCATATCGCCCAGTGCGCCGCACCCGAAGTCGTAAAAGCCGCGCCAGTTGCCCGGCTGATAGAAATGCCCACCGAGCGGGGACTTGTAGTCCGGACCGCCGGAGGTATATGGCCGCGGCTCGGCGATGCCCAGCCAGAGGTCCCAGTCGAGCGTATCCGGCACCGGTTCCGGGGGAGGAATCCTCGTCAGCCCTTGCGGCCAGATGGGCCGGTCGGTCCACGCATGCACCTCGGTGACCTGGCCGATCTCCCCTGCCCAGATCATCTCGGCAGCTTGGCGGGTGCCCTCATTGGAGTAGCCCTGGTTGCCCATTTGCGTGGCGACTTTAAATTTATGCGCAGCCTCCAGCAGTTTCCGCGCTTCCCAAACCGTTCGCGTCAGCGGCTTCTGCACGTACACGTGCTTGCCGCGCTCCATGCACCACATCGCCGCGGTAGCGTGCATGAAATCGGGAATAGCGACGATCACCGCGTCGATGCCGTTGGCCTGCTGGTCGAGCATTTTGCGGAAGTCTTTATACTTCGGAACCTTGGCGTACTCGTTGAATCTCCGCGCGGCGCGTTCCTGGTCGACGTCGCAAAGCGCCACGATGTTCTCGGTGGCGCAGCCGCGGATATCGCTGGACGCCTTGCCTCCTGCGCCGATCGAGGCGATATTCAACTTCTCATTGGGCGACTTGTAGCCGAGCGCGCGCAATGAAGGCACGCTTCCGAACCCCGCAACCGGAATCGCGCCGGCCAATAACGGCCCAAAAAAGAAATGACGCCTGGTGCAGTTGTATGCCAAGGCCAGCCTCCCCTTACATCATATGCCGCCGCGACGAGAACCGGTATACTCTCCAGTATGCACACGCGCCCTCTTATTCTCCTGTTATCCCTGCTGGCGGCCGGGCTGGCTGGGGCTGCCTCCGCCTCCGCGCAAACGATTACCGTGCTCTTTCCGGCCTCGCGCTCCGCCAAGCCGCTGGACGGCCGCCTGCTGCTTCTGCTCTCGAACGACCCAAGCGCCGAGCCGCGCATGCAGATCGACGATACGCCTAAGTCGCAGACGATTTTCGGTGTAACCGTCGACGGGTGGAAACCCGGCGAGCCAGTGGCCATCGGCGATAATGCGCAAGGCTATCCGCGGGTGAGCTTGAAGGATGTCCCGGCCGGCGAATATACGATCCAGGCCGTGCTGAACGTTTACGAAACCTTTCACCGCGCGGATGGCAAGACGGTGAAACTGGCGCCGGATCGCGGCGAAGGCCAGCGCTGGAACCTCGCGCCAGGCAATCTGCTGTCGCAGCCGCGGCTGGTTCATATTGGGCCGGGAGCGCCGCCGATCGCCGTGGCGCTCGATGAGGTAATCCCTCCGATTGCCCCCGCGCCGGATACGAAATACATTCGCCACATCCGCATAGAGTCGAAGCTGCTGTCCGTTTTTTGGGGCCGCCCGGTATATCTCTCGGCAATCGTGCTGGTGCCAGAGGGCTACGGCACGCATCCGGAGGCGCACTATCCGCTGATCGTTTTCCACGACCATTTCGTCGACGGCCTCAACGATTTCCGCGAGACTCCGCCCGATCCCAACTTGAAGCCCGATTACTCCGACAGATTTCACCTGGCGGGCTACAATCGCATCCAGCAGGAAGAGGCCTACAAGAACTACCAATCGTGGATTGCGCCAGGCGCGCCGCGCATGTTGATCGTGAAGCTGCAGCATGCGAATCCCTATTACGACGACTCGTATGCGGTGAACTCGGCGAATGTGGGTCCATACGGAGACGCCATCGAGACCGAGCTGATCCCGGCCATCGAGCGGCAGTTTCGCGGCATCGGCCAGGGTTGGGCCCGATTCGTTTACGGCGGCTCGACCGGCGGCTGGGAATCCCTGGCCGTGCAGATGTTCTATCCCGACCACTACAACGGCGCGTTCGTGGCGTGCCCGGATCCGGTCGATTTCCACGCTTACATGACGGTGGACTTGTATCGGCAGGACAATATGTTCTTCCTTCCGGGCGCGAACAAAGAGGTGGAGCAGCCGGCCATGCGCGACTATCTGGGCCACACGCTCATCTCGATGCGCGACAATATCGCCTACGAAGCCGCGCTGGGCGATCGGGGGCGGTCGGGTGAGCAGTTCGACATTTGGCAGGCGGTCTATTCTCCTGCCGCGGAGGATGGCTACCCGCAGCCGATCTTTGACAAGCGCACCGGCGCGATCGACCATGGCACAGCCGAGTACTGGCGCGAGCACTACGATTTGGACGCCATACTGCAACGCGATTGGGCGACGCTGGGACCGAAGTTGCAGGGTAAGCTGCACATCTACGTGGGATCGGACGATACCTATTTCCTGAACGACGCGGTTTACCTGATGGAAGACTTCCTGAAGCAGACCGGCACTGCCGGGCACGGCGTGCCCTACGAGGGCGAGGTGCGCTACGGGCCACGCGCCGAGCACTGCTGGAATGGCGATCCGGCGAACCCGAATTGGTACTCCCGGCTGCACTACAATCAGATGTATTTGCCGCAGATTATGGAGCGTATTCGGAAAACTGCGCCGGCCGGCGCGGACCTGACAAGCTGGCGATACTGACCGCATGCGGCGGGCTCCGACTGTAGTTGACGAATTCGATCCGAGTCCTTTCGCCGAGCAAAGCCAATGTGGCGGAGATGCGGGAATCAGTTCGTTTCTTTGACGATTAGAGACACTACGGCCTTGGGAGGAGTGTCTTTTTGAAAATAGGAAGACCGTCACCGCCCGGCCTCCCTCCACAAGGAAGGGCAGCCGTGCGGGGTAATGCGAAACAGACAAGAGGTCGCAGTCTCCGGGGGAAAAACCCCGATCTTGCTGTATCGCCTCTTTTCCGAGACTCTGGCAAAAAGAACCGGTTCCTAGTGCTACCGATCTCAATGGAGCCGTCGGCAAGCCTTGAAGGGGCTCCGGTACGCCAGTATTACCGGCGGCCGGGTTTTTGAGGCCCGTCCGCCGACGATGAAACGCTGCGCAGCGCTTTTCCATCGGGGCAGCCGCGCAAGTGAGTGCAGCGCCTCTTTCTGATTTAAGGATGGCATGGGGTGATTGAGCAGGGGTGGGCAAGGGCTGGAACTCATTGAATTCATGCGGTAGATATTTTTCAAGATATGTTAATGGCCATGGCCTGCGGTTGTTAGCGCTAGGGGGGAAACGATGTCTAAGAAGCCGGTGCCGAGCCGTTCGTCGGAGGCTGTTCCTACCACGGCCAGGTAGCCGTTGGCCCCGCGTGCAAACCAGCCACTAAGGACCAAAAGGCGCCCCGCACCGGGTATCTCGATGGTCACGCGCTGTAACAGCTCGCCGGACTGGTTGTAGACCAGCAGCATCGGCGCGGGCGAGGAGTGATACTGAATCGCCAGGTAAAGCCCCGCCGATCCAACGGCCTATGGGCTCACCGCTGGGTGGCGGAGGGGAGAGCGGAACCGCTCCCAGGCAGGCTGGGCGCATAGCGCGACCGTCTGCACAGTTACCAGAAGCGAGGCGGCCATCCAGCACCGGCGCGCTTCAACAAAGAGACCGTTTCGTGCTCTCATTTCGTTTGCCCCCAAAATCGGACGCCCCACCGGCGAGGGTCTATGTTGCTCCATTGTTTCAAATCGGATAGACTTGACCGCAGCCATTACCTGGCTTTGGGCAATACATACAGCAACTGCAGAAACCCATGTTTTAGGCGCTGCCGCTCGACGGGATGAAGCCGGACCCCTCAGGTTCACGGTCGGCGGCATGCTGGCTCACCGGCATCCACCCTCCCCATGTCAGCAGCAGAGCGAAGCCCGCAACCCCGGCCCCACGAGTGGTCACCACAGCCGTCGTTCTTGGAGAGGAGACGGCTAGCCGCTTGCTTGTTCCGCCCATCGCAGGGCCGGCCGGGACAAGAATGCCGACTGCCGCCACATTGAGTAAGACGACAGCGCAAACCGAAGTGCATATCCTCACAGACGAACAATAAACCGAGATCATGGAAATGGCAACCGCAAGATTCCCTTAATTGTCTTGTTTTTCTTACCAATTTGATGGAGATATATTTTCCGGTCCGGTTCACGCTCCACGACCCATAGCCTAATGGGCGAAACAGGCCGCGGCGTGGTGACCGGCGGCGGCATCCTCCCAATAAGCCTCGCGAGAGTGGATGGAACCGAAGAAATGGCCGAAGTGCGCAACGGTCGGCTCGGGGCCTTCATCCTTGAAATGCTCCGGCTCCTTGCCGAGGTGCTTGGCCGGCTCTTCGGCGGCGATCGGGGTCCTTGTAATCGGCGTCTTCGAGCGGCTGCGGCCAGGCATCCACGATCCGGCGGTTGTCCTCGACGGCGTTCTCCCGATAAGAGATCAGACCGTCCGCCGCCGATGGTAATGCTGCCTTCGGTCTCGAGCACCTGGAACCCGGGCGGTACAAAGGTGCACGAAGATTCAAGAATTGCATTGAGCGTGTCGGCACATCGCGGCTCTCCTTCCAGCGATAAAGCTCGCCCATGGCCATCGGGAGCGCCGGAGTCGACCGGGACTAAAGACATCCAAGAACAGTTCTGAATTGAATGATTGGGTGTATAATAGGTATCACTCAGGATGACAAGATGGAAACAGAGGACTACTTATATGCGACGAGACATTTGGATACAAGGCAAACGGGCTTGGGCTGTTCTGGCGTTGTGCGGAGCAACAGCGATTGTCTTGCCGGCGCAGACTTTCACGGTCCTGTATGACTTCTGCTCCCAGGTCGGATGCATGGACGGCAGGCATCCGTATCCGTCCTTGATCCAGGGACCTGACGGGAACTTATACGGAGGCGACTGTGCGGGCGGGCTCTATCGGAACGGCAACATCTACAAGATGACTCTGAACGGGCAAATCACCACGATGTACAATTTCTGCTCGCAGACGGGATGCGCCGACGGCGCATATCCATACGGATCCCTTGTCGTGGGCATTGACGGAAATCTTTATGGGGCCACCTGGTGGGGCGGGACCACCGGCTACGGCACACTGTTCAAGATGACTCTCGGCGGTCAATTAACGACATTGCACACTTTCTGCCTCCAGACCGGATGCCCGGACGGCGAGTACCCCTGGGGTTACCTCATCACGGATGACCAGGGGAACATCTATGGAACAGCTTCGGCCGGCGGGACGAATAACTCCGCCGGCACGGTCTTCCGGCTCGCCCCAACCGGCGAACTGCAGGTGCTCCATAGCTTCTGCGCCCACGGTGGGTGCGCGGACGGCCGGGTGCCGAATGGGGGCTTGATCCTGACACCCGGCGGGATACTTTACGGAACAACCCAGTCGGGAGGGGCCTACAGCAAAGGCACTGTTTTCAGCCTTACTGCGCATGGAGGCCTGACAACTTTGTATAACTTCTGCTCCCAGAGCGGGTGTGCCGACGGTGCCGTCCCCAACTTCCTGGTGCTGGGCACCGACGGCAACTTCTACGGGACGACCGAGCAGGGCGGCGCCATGAATAGCGGCGCCTTTTTCAAGATGTCTCCGGCGGGCCAGTTGGTCACCGTTTACAGCTTCTGCTCTCAGCCAGGCTGCGCCGACGGCGCGGATCCTTGGGACCTGATCCAAGCCACCGATGGGAATTTCTACGGGATTACCGTGGAGGCCGACGGCCCGGACACCGGCACCATCTTCGAGATCACTCCGAGTGGCTCACTTACCGTGTTGCATACGTTCTGCAGCAGCGGCGGCCCCTGCACCGACGGCTGGTTGCCTACGAATACGGGCCTGTTCCAGCACACCAATGGGAACTTTTACGGAACAGTCTCAAAGGGCGGAAATTTGACCAATGCCGGGACGGCCTTCAGCCTTTCAACGGGTCTCGCCCCGTTCGTGACGACGGTGCCCGGTTCGGGCAGCGCGGGAGCCGCAGTACAGATTCTGGGCACCGCTCTCACCGGCGCGACCAGCGTGAGTTTCAATGGGAAAGCGGCTGCGTTTAACGTAGTTTCGAGTTCCGAAATCACCGCCACTGTGCCGGCCGGGGCGACCACCGGACCGCTACAGGTGGCGACCCCGGGCGGCACGCTGTCGAGTATTGTTTCCTTCACGGTGATGCAGTGAAGCCGGCGAAATTGGGAGGTTTTGCGATGCAAGCAAATCGGTTACGGGCCAGGATGGTGTATGCTCTATTCGCGCTAGGTTTGGCCGCGGCGAGTGCCCTGCCTGCGCAGGTGCTCACGACGCTTTACAGCTTCTGCACCGCCAGCGGCGGGAATTGCCCGGACGGCGAGAACGTCTACGCGGGGCTGGTCCAGGGCCTCGATGGAAATCTCTACGGGACGACTTACCAGGGCGGAACTTACGGCGGCGGCACGGTTTTCAAGATCAGCTCCAGCGGCAGCCTGACAACGCTATACAACTTCTGTGCCGTCAGCGGGTGTGCGGATGGCCAGTTTCCTTTTGCGGGGCTGACGCTGGCGACCAGCGGGAACTTCTTCGGGACGACCCAAGGGGGCGGGGCCAACGGTTTTGGGACGGTCTTCAGCATCACGCGGGCTGGCGTGCTGACGACGGTGTACAACTTCTGCTCCCAAAGCAGGTGCGCGGATGGTGGGTACCCTTACGCGGGACTCTTCCAGTCCACCAATGGAACGTTTTACGGTACAACATTCATAGGCGGGCACGCCAACGGCGAATCGCCGGAAGGCACCGTGTTCAAGATCGCGTCCAGCGGCGCCCTGACTACCTTGTACCAGTTCTGTCACGGGTTCGGCACTTGCACGGACGGCTCCGCCCCGATGGCCGGAGTCGTCCAGGCTAGCGACGGGAACTTTTACGGGACCACCTTTACGGGCGGGACGAAAGGGGGCTGGCCCGCAGGCCTGGGGGACAACGGTACGGTCTTCAAGCTCACGCCGGGCGGCACGCTGACCACACTGTACAACTTCGACAACAGCAGCAGCTACGCGTACGGGTCCTGGCCCCGAGCGGCACTGGTGCAGGGGCGCGACGGGAACTTATACGGGACCACCAA
The DNA here is from genome assembly GCA_035602155.1 of Bryobacteraceae bacterium. Taxonomy (GTDB): domain Bacteria; phylum Acidobacteriota; class Terriglobia; order Bryobacterales; family Bryobacteraceae; genus Bog-159. The sequence continues at coordinate 14,122 of DATNMW010000018.1, forward strand.
TCAACGCGGGGCTAACGGCAACTATGGCACGATCTTCAAGATCGCCACGAGCGGCAGCATAACGGCGCTCTATAGCTTTTGCGCCGTGAGCGGGTGCCCGGACGGCGCCAATCCCGAATCGCCACTGATCCAGGCCACCGATGGGAACTTTTACGGGACGACGCATTTGGGCGGGGCTAACAATGGCGGCACGGTCTTCCGGATCACTCCGGGGGGCACGCTAACGACGCTGTATAGCTTCTGCGCCCAAGCCGCGTGCGCGGACGGGCAATACCCTTACGCGGGGCTGTTCCAAGCTATCGACGGGAATCTGTACGGGACGACCTACCAAGGCGGGGCCGCCGGCAATGGCACAGTCTTCAAACTGTCCGTGGGGCTGCCGCCGTTTGTGAAGATGCTGCCGGCGGCGGCAGCGGCGGGAGCTGCGGTCAAGATTCTGGGACGGCCCTGACTGGTGCGGCCAGAGGCGGCTTCAACGGCACGGCCGCCACGGGAACGGCCAGCGGAACGGTGCAAGTGGTGATGCCCGCGGGGACGCTCTTGAGCGTGCGGTAGTCACCCGCTGCAAATGCGGCATTCCGGGACTGATCTCTTAACAAAACAAGATAGTTCCTACCACGGTAGCCCCAACTCCAGCACTTCGCACGAATTGCGGACGATCATAGAGAAGAGTGGCTGTGTGCATCGCCCCCAGGGAATGCTCGAACCGGGTGTGCATTGCTCCCGGGTAAACATAGTCCATCCACGCGAGCTGGCGGGTTCTCCTGAGGCGTTGAGACGTAAGTTGGGAGACGATGCCCATCTCCAGTCATTCACCCGTGATTCAACCCCAAAAACGGCAGTTAGATTAGGGCGGGGGCGTCGGCGCCGGCCAGGGCTTCCAATGACCTTGCCACCAGGAATTGACGAAACGCGGCGCTGAGAAATCCTGGCTGTGGAACTCCAGTGTGTCCCCGCGAATTTGCTATCGGCCAGCGCGACTTTGACGCCCGGCTCGTTGTAACGGATGCCGCCCCAGCCCGGACATTCCTCCTTGGTCACGGTTTCGCGCGAGTCGAAAGAGGCATGTTCGGGCGCGGTGTGCGCGGGCGCGAGATCGTCGGAGCGCAGCAGTTTCTTGCCCCAGTAGACGTTATGGGCGGTGGTCCTGCTCAATGATGTTGTTCAGTACGGTGAATGACGAGTCCTCGAAGTGTCGTCCACGGAACAGCGTCGGCCGATTCGGGTCCGCCGTTTCACCCTGACAGAACCGCCAGCATCTTTTGCAACAGTTCCCACTGACGGACCTGTCGCGCCAGTCCGTCTTCGGCCGCATTGCGCGTACTGTAGGTACTGAAACACAGAGGGGGGACTAAAGCTGCTCTCAATAGTCGTAAGAGGGTGTATACTAACTCAGGCGAGGTGCAAGAATGGAAATTCTATCTAAGAGCTGTTTACTGGCAGGCATTGCAATTCTGTTAGCGCCATGGATGCCGGTTCAGGCCAGCGTCGCGATTGAATCCGTGAATCCGTCGCCTGCATCGCCTCAGACGATCGGCCAGACTATCACGTGGACGATCACGGCAACCGACAGCAATACCGGTCCGTTGACTTTCCAGTTCAATGTACAATCGCCGGGCGGGCAAAATGACATGGTGAAAGATTTCAACGTAGGCACGCTCAGTTCCGGCACTTGGACTTCGCAGCCGTTCGTGTGGACTCCGACGGGGATCGAAGGCGCCTATCAAATAAACGTCGTGGCCAAGGACTTTACGTCGGGTGAAAGCGCCAGCAGTACGGTGACCTTCAGTGTGAATCCCTTGGTGACGGGCAGTACTCCCGTGGTGGTACAAACGGCCAATCCGCTGGTGGCGCTGTTTAGTGCGCCTTCCTGCCCGCAGGCCAGCCATATGCGGGTGAGCTTTCAGGCCAGTACCAGTACGAAGAGCACGGCGACGTCGTGGATGCCCTGCCACCCGCGCGCGAGCATGACCTTTGAAGTGGCTGGCATGTACCCCCGCACGACCTACACCATGTTCGCCCAAACGGAGACTGGAGGTAGTGTTGTGAATGGTCCGACTGTCAGTTTCACGACGGGGGCGCTTCCCGGCGCGATTTCCTTCCCCTCCTTCACTACAACCGTGCCGCCCGGCGCAGACACGGACACGAACGATCGGGTGATTCTCAACGACTATTCGGATAGCACAGGGGTGCACTACCCGAAGGTGGCGACGGACCTTAGCGGCAGAATTCTATGGTATTACAATCCGCCTGCGCCGAACACCGACCTTATGACGTGGCCTCTGCCGAATGGCACCTTCCTGTTAGACGCCTTTGGTCAGGCGTGGAATCCGCGCACAACGTTCGATCAGTTGCTGCATCAAGTGGACTTGGCCGGCAACCTCATCAAGGAAACCAATATTGGCGTCATCGCGCAGCAACTGCTGGCGATGGGCGCCACGGATGCGCAGTCCTGCAACGCGGTTCCGCAGCCGGTACAGGTGGGAACGGCGTGTTTGGGAATTTTTCACCACGACATAATCCAGACCTTGCCGAATGGTTATAGCGCGGCTTTTGCGAACATCGAAAAGATCTTTCCGCCGGGAACCCAGGGGGACACCAGCGGCCTCCCCGTGGATATTATCGGAGACATGATCATCGTGCTGGATCAGAACTGGCAGGTGGTCTGGTATTTTGACGCCTTTGAGCACGATGGAGGCGGCACGCAATTGGATATCAACCGGCCGGCGGTGTTGGGGGAAACCTGCAGCGCAAATGGGAACGGTTGTGCGCCCATGTTCCTGCTGGGCCCCGGCATTGCGCCGCTGGCACACGATTGGCTGCACTCCAACAGCCTCTATTACTGGCCCGCGCCCCAGAACGGCGGCACCCAAGGCGATATCATCTGGTCGTCACGGCATCAGGACTGGGTGATGCGCATCGATTACAAGGACGGCACGGGCACAGGCGACATTCTCTGGCGGATGGGCCTGGATGGCGACTTCACTTTCAACAACATCAATAACGACCCGTGGCCGTGGTTTTCGCACCAGCATGAGGTGGAAATCGCGCTCAACGGAGACGGCCCCATGACGCTGTTCGACAATGGCAACACGCGGATTACCGATCTGGGCAGCAGTTGCGGGCCGAGTGACTGTGACAGCCGCGGCACGGCTCTCACCTTTAACGAGACCACCATGCAGGTTACGCCGGTCATGAGTGTGGATATGGGAGTTTATTCACATGCTTTGGGGAGCGCACAAATTCTGGATAACAACAATTATTTTTTTGAGACGGGGTATGTGCCCGTGACTGCCACCACCGATGTCAGTCAGCTCATCGAGATCCTGCCCACTGCCGGCACTACCACCGGCACGCAGGTGCTGAACTTTCAGAGTCCGGGCTCCTATCGCGCATGGCGGATGACGAGTATGTACACGCCTCCGGGCCCGTAGCGAACCAGCCTTTGGATCGGGCCATTTGGCACCCGCGGGGCTGTTCCAAGCTACCGGACGGGAATCTGTACGGGACGACTTACCATAGGCGGGGCCGCCGGCTATGGCACAGTCTTCAAACTGCCCGTGGGGCTGGCGCCGTTTGTGAAGATGCGGCCGGCAGCGGCAGGGGCGGGATCTGCGGTCAAGATTTCGGCGACGAACCTGACTGGTGCGCCCAGAGTCGGCTCCAGCGGCACGGCCGCCATGTTCAAGCTTCCTTGATCGGCCCAAGTCCGTCGCCGATCCGCAGATCCTCGCTGTACGCCGCGAACGCCTGAATCCGCGTACTCGTTGGCCCGGGGAGCGCTACCGATATGGGTCCTTTAGTGCCGTGGTTCGCCAAGCGACCTGGTGGATCTGCCGAAACGCCGTTTCGAACCTCTTTCGAGCAGCGCGTAGTGGATCAGTTTGCCTTGTGGGGCGGCCAATCTTGGCCGCAGGCCGCCTTTTGGCGGCCAGAGCCGGCTGAAAGCCGGCTGCGGGCAGAATTGCCCGCCCCACAAAACCAAACTGACGCGCAGTCATCGGCATAGCGGCAGAAGCAACTTGCAAAACCGCCTGCCCCACCTCTAACACTGGAGACCTAACGCGAATCGAGCTCCTGCAATGCACGCATGGCTACGGGATCGCCGGGCTTGCGCGATAATAGGCGCTCGATCACGTCCCGCGCTTTCTCCCGGTCCCCCAGCGATATATACAGGCGACCCAGGTTCAGATAGAGCGTCTCGTCGCCCGGCACGGTCTCTATTCCGTAGCGGAATGCGGCTATAGCGTCGTTGGTTTGCCCCAGCTTCAGGTACAGTACGCCCAGATTATTAATCGCTCCGGCGTGTTCCCGGTCGAGGGAGATGGCGCGCTGAAAGCGCTCCTTGGCTTCGGCGGCGCGACCCTGCCCGGCCAGCACCAGCCCAAGCTGGTTGGCCGCATCCGCGCTTTTGGGATCGGCCTCGGCCGCCTCGCGCAGCAGCTTTTCGGCCTCCGCGGGATCGTTCAGGCGGGCACATGCTTCGCCGGCCCCGAGCAGCGCCGCGAAGTGGGCGGGACGAATCCGCAGCACGCTCCGATAGTTCTCCAGCGCCGCTTTCCATCGGTCCGCCTCGAAATGGATCTGGCCCAGCGCGAAGAGCGCTTTCCAATTATCCGGCGACTGGCGCAACACTTCATTGAGATACGGAATGGCCTGATCGGGATACCCCGCCCAGTAGAGCGCAGTGGCCAGCTTCAGATGGTTGCGCCGCTGGGGCGAATAGTAGAGGCCCGCGAAGGGCAGCGCCAGTTCGGCAGACCGTCCGCCGCGCAGCGTTTCCAGGTCCGCGCGCAACGTCCCGGCGGATGGCATCTCCGCGTAATATTTGTGGGCGCGGCTGCGGTCGTCGACGAGCAGCAGCATCGGCAGTTCCAGGTCCGCGCGCAGTTCGAAGAGGTAGCGGCGGAAGATGGAGTACTGCGCCGCCAGATCGGGCGCGGCACGGGTAACATCCACGACCTCGAAGGGCAGGCCGGGCGGAAGGTTCCGGCCGCTCGCGTTCCCTGCGGTCAGAAGGAGAAAGCCCGGACCTTTGCGGGTGTCCGGCAGCGGCACCGGATCGAGCAGCCATGCGGAGCCGAACTTCGGCTGGTTGACGGCCTGGACCGGGGCGGCCGAAATGCCCGTGCGCGGGCGGAACGGGACCGCCTGCACCGGTTCCGATCCCTCCGCGATGTCGTAGCACATTCCCGCGCGCAGATTCGCGAATTGCTGCTGCCGGCCCGACGGCCACACGATCGCGACCTGGGCCTGGTCCGCCTGGCCCAGTCCGCAGTGAATCCGTTTGGAGTGTTGCGAAAGGAATCCGCTTCCGGCGCTGAGATACTGCACGCGCCCGTTCACTTCGATGCGCGCGCCGATGGCATCGCGATTGGATTCGACGCCGCGCAATCGGAGCGCGATCGAACGCCCGCCTACGCCGCAATTATTTCGCAGAATGCGAATCTGCGCTCCCAGGCGGCTCTTCAGCACGATATCGAGATTGCCGTCGCCATCGATATCGGTGACCGCGAAGGCGCGCGAGTCGTCCGCGAAATCGACTCCACTGACGCCCGAAAAGTCCACGAACTTGGCTGCCCCGCCGCCCGCCGGCCGGATGCGCTTGTAAAACACATTGGGCTCGCGCCCGCACCAACTGCAGTCCTCGCGAATCAGCTGATTGATGGCGTTCCATCCGTTCTCATAGTCCGGAGCGGGGCTGTTGGTCACAGGGGATTTCGCCACTACTTGACGCCAGAAGAAACTATCGAGATCCTTGTCCGCGGAGTTGGTCATCATGCCCGTGGCAATGAAGATCTCGGGCGATCCGTCGTTGTCGAAATCCAGCCCATCGGCGCTCCAGGCCCAGCGGCCCATGGCCACGCCTTCCGGCGCGGAGGTCTCCGTGAACTGGCCATCGCCCGTGTTGCGGTAGAGCGAGTTACCTTTCGTGTGGCTTTGCCAAGCCGCCTGCAGACCGCGCCCGGCAACGAAGGCGGGGTCCCGGACCACGCGCTGGCCGGCTGCCGTCCACATATTCGAGACATACAGATCGGGCCGGCCGTCGCCATCGTAATCGAACCACGCGGCGCTCATGCCGGGCGCCAGGTTTTCCACTCCCGCAGCGGCGGCATCGTCGCGAAACCTGCCGTGGTTATTCCGGTAGAGATTGCTCCGGCCGAAATCGTTGGCGACATACAAATCCGGCCAGCCATCGCCATCGTAGTCGCACCAGGCGGGCGCAAAGCTGAACCGGTCGTTATTGTGATCGATGCCGGTTTCCGCGGTGACGTCTTCGAAGGAGCCCCCGGATTCCGAGAGCCGGTTGCGAAACAGATAGTTGGGCGGCCCGTTGCGGGCGTCGTAATAGGGGATCGGGTAGCGCGACTGATCTTCGCTCTGAAAATAGACGTAGGTGCAAAGGTACAGATCCAGCCGGCCGTCACGGTCGTAATCCGCCGCCGCCATGCCGGTAAACGCCCCCTGGGGAGCGGTGTGAAAGCGAAACGCGTCCGGCAAATGGGTGAAGACGCCATCGCCCCGGTTAGCGAAATAGAGCGGTCCGGTGTCGCGGAGCACCACCAGGTCCTGATGCCCGGAATTGCGGAAGTCGGCGAATAGCGCGCAGGCGCTATTGTCCAGCACGCCGAGACCCGCCTGATCCGTGATGTCCACGAAGGTGGCGTCGCCACGGTTCTTGTACAGACGATTCGGCAGGCCGCCGGTTTGGCAGACGTAGATTTCGTCCCAGCCGTCGTTGTCGATATCGCCCACCGCAACACCGTTGGTCCCGTCTACCGTGATGCCCGTGGCGGCGTCCAGATGCGCGCGCCACCAGCCGTTGCCCTTGAGCAATTGCTGGTGAAACGATTCCACGCCGGCAAACGCATAGCCGGTGATGTCGTCGAATAGCGGCGCGGGGGCCGTGACCAGGGTCTCGCTGAGCGGGCGCCAGGACTCCAGCTTCCCATCCTTCCAAACCTGCTTCCATGCCCCCACGCGATAGGCTCCATCGCCGGCGATCTCATAGCGGATGACATCGTCGGGCAGGGCGAAGAAGCGCGCGCGGCGGACGCGGCCGAGCGATCGGATCCATTCCGCCAGCGCGGGCCCGGATGTTTCTTCGTCTCCGAATTCGGCTTCCGAAACACCTTCCGCGATGCGCACGTAGCGCCGCGGAGTTGGCGGTATCCCGCGGAAGCCGGCGGCCAGGGGCAGCGCCTCGCCGTGGAACATGGCCGCCAGCCGGTTCTCGATTTCCTGCGCCTGTTTCTCGATTGGAAACTCGTCGGAGCCGGCTTCCACATGGGCCAGAATGGCATCGAACGGATTGGGTTTGCGGAAGCGGACGTTATAGGGGATGGCGGCGGAAGCCCGGGAGGGCAGCAACCCTAGGGATGCAATCGCCGCGAGGAAATCGCGGCGCTGAATTGGAAAGACTGCCACAGACCCATTGTAGGACCAGCGCTGTTCGCGCTTGCCTGCCCTACTGCAAAACAAGCGGCCGAAGTACCCCCGCTATGGTATTCTCCCGCTGGCGGGTTCGCCGTATATTAGTGTTGAGAATGGCCCAGTCTACGTCACATGCAAACAGCCGGCTGCTGCTGGCCTTCGGATTCGGGGGGCTGCTCCTGCTGCTGGCCTTCGCCGGGTTCGACAGCGTCCGCAAGCTGCGGCAGATCCAGCGGCGTGACGATGCGATCCGCGAGAGTTTCCTGGCGCGCACCCGTCTGCTGGGACTGATCCGGTCAGACCTTTACCTGTCGGGCACCTACGTGCGCGATTGCCTGCTCGAGCCGGACGCGGCCACCGCCGATGCTCATCGCGCCAGCCTGCTGAAAACGCGCAACCGCATGGAAACCGCGCTCGCACGATACCAGGCTTTGCCGAACGAAGGGCAGGCCGCGCCGTTGCGGGACCTGAACCAGACGCTGCGGGACTACTGGAATATTCTGGCGCCGGTGCTGGCGTGGAACGCGAGCCAGAGGCGGGATCGCGGTTACGCCTTTCTGCGCGATGAAGTCTTTCCGCGCCGTACCGCGATGCTGCGCACCGCCGATCAAATCGCCGGCATCAACGAGGCGCAGCTCGACGCGGGCAAACATGAAGTGATCGATCTGTTTTCGCAGTTTCGCCGCAGCTCGATGCTCACGATCGGGTCGACTATCGCGGTAGGCCTTATCCTGGCCGTCTTCAGCATGCGCAAGATCGTGGCGCTCGAGACGCAAGCGGCAGCGCGTTATGACGAGACCGCCGCGGCGCGCGCGGAGTTGAAACAGCTCTCCGCGCGACTGGTGGAGGTGCAGGAGAACGACCGGCGCGCCGTCTCGCGCGAGTTGCACGATGAGGTCGGGCAGGCGCTTACGGGCGTGCGCCTGGAACTCGCCAATCTCTCGCAGCGCATTCGAAAGCGGGACGCGCAAGGCGCCGAAGACAAGCTGGAGGAGATTAAGCAACTGGTGGAGGAATCGCTGGGCGCGGTCCGCAACATGGCGCTGCTGTTGCGCCCTTCGATGCTGGACGATCTCGGTCTGGTCCCGGCGTTGCAGTGGCAGGGGCGTGAAGTATCCAAGCGGACCGGATTGCGCGTGCGGATCGCGGCGGAGGGCGTGTCCGACGATCTGCCGGACGAGCACAAGACCTGCATCTACCGGATCGTGCAGGAATCCCTGCATAATTGCGTGCAGCATGCCGAGGCTACCACGGTGCAGGTGACCGTGGAACAACAGCCGAACCGCATCCGCCTTAGCATTCGGGACGACGGCAAAGGCTTCCATCCGGAGCGGGAGCGTGGTATGGGTCTGCTGGGTATTGAGGAGCGCGCGGCTAACCTGGGCGGCACGTTTTCGGTACACACGCGACCCGGACACGGCGCTACGGTTTCGATTGTGCTGCCAACATGAATACTATCCGCATCTTGCTGGCCGACGATCATCGGGTCGTCCGCAGGGGCCTCTGCCTGCTGCTGGAGAGCCAATCCAGCTTCCAGGTGGTGGCGGAAGCGTCCGACGGCCGCCAGGCGGTCGCCATGGCGGCGGAACATGCGCCCGACATCGCGCTGCTGGATGTGGCCATGCCGCTGCTAAACGGGATTGAGGCGGCGCGGCAGATCTCCGCCAAACTGCCGCAAACCGGCATCGTCTTTCTGAGCATGCATTCCGACGAAGGATACGTGCTGAAAGCGCTAAAGGCCGGCGGCAGGGGCTATTTGCTGAAGGATTCGGCTGAGTACGACCTGATCAACGCCATCCGGGCCGTGTACGATGGGAAGGCCTTCTTCAGCCCGGCGATCAATAAGATGCTGGCGGACGAGTATATGCGCCAGTTGCGGGAACGGGAAGTGGAGGACAGCTACGATCTGCTGACCACACGCGAGCGCGAGACTCTGCAACTGTTCGCGGAAGCCCGGACGCCAAAAGAGGTGGCTTCCATGCTGAATCTGAGTCTCTATACGGTGGAGACTCACCGCAGCAACATTTTCCAGAAGCTGAACCTGCATAGCACCGCGGAGTTGATCCTCTACGCGGTGCGCAAGGGGGTAATTACTTAATGACCGCAACCGTTCCACCGCCTGCACAGCATGTAACCATCTCGGGAGGCCGGAAGTGGTCCAGGCTTTCCAGGGCTGCGTTCGGGCTGGCGCTGGGCGCACTGAGCATAGCTCTGCAAAGGGTATTGGTTCCGCTTCTGGGTGCGGATTCGTACCAACTGCTGCTCAGCGCCGTCGCCGTTGGCGTCATGTACGCGGGTGTCTGGGCGGGAGCATCGGCGCTTCTGGTCACTGGCTCGGCTAAGTTGCTCTTATTTCTTCCGGAGGAGAGTTCCCCCCACTTGTCGGATGTCGGCCTTCCGATCAGATTTGGATTATTCATTTGTTTGGGTCTGCTCATCTGTTGGTTAGGACAGAAGCTGCACGTATCGCGGCGGAAGCTCAGAGTCCTGACCGGTATGCTGCCGATTTGCGCTTGGTGCAAGAAGGTGCGGGACGAGAAACACCAATGGCAGCCGTTGGAGGTCTACATTCACGATCATTCGGAGGCCGACTTCACGCACGGTATGTGTCCGGATTGTGCCCGCGACCTGGTGAATTGACGTCCATACTGTGAATCTTCATACACGGTTTTGCTACGGCAGCGGTATTAATGAAACGAGCGGGGTGATTATGCATCTAACCGGTGAGATGTCAGGCAGACGTTGTTCTTATTGCGCGGCGGCTTTTGCCGCCTTCTTCCTCCTTGTGCACGCAGCGGTCGCTCAGTCTCCTCCGCCGAACGCCGCTCCGGGCGGGGCGCCCGGAGCGCAGATGCCGCCGCAGCAACTTGACGATCTCGTGGCGCCGATCGCTCTATATCCCGATCCCCTCGTGGCCGAAGTGTTGGCCGCTTCCACTTACCCGATGGAGATCGCGGAAGCCGAACAATGGGTGCGGGATCATCCCAAGTGGAAGCCTTCCAAGCTCATGGACGAGGCGAAAAAACAGAATTGGGATCCCAGCGTACAGGGGCTGGTCGCTTTCCGCGACGTGCTCGCCCAGTTGACTCAGAATATGAGTTGGACGACACAGCTTGGCAACGCCTTTCTCGCCCAGCAAGCGGACGTGATGCAGGCCGTGCAGCGCATGCGGGCTGAAGCGCAGGCGAAAGGCAAGCTCCGTTCGACCCCGCAGGAGACCGTCACCACGCAGAACCAAAGCGGCCAAAATGCGATCGACATTGAGCCGGGAGACCCGAATGTCTGGTACGTGCCGAATTACAACCCGGTATACGTCTGGGGACCGCCGGTCTGGGGATATTATCCGCCGCTCATTTATCCTGGGATTGGTATCGGGTGGGGGTGGTTTCCGGGCATTGATATTGGTCTCTATTTTGGCGGTTGGGGTG
>DATNMW010000019.1:0-9484 GCA_035602155.1 Bryobacteraceae bacterium
CATCCCGTAGTTGAAAGTCAAACGCGGGCGGACGCGCCAACTGTCTTCCGCGAAGATCGCGCCGTAATGATTCCGCATGTAGAACGGTTGCGCATCCCCCTGCTTATAAAAACTGGGGACGCCAATCAGAAAGTCCGCGAAATCCACACCGGTTTCCGAGCCAAAGAACGAAAACGTGCCGTTCGATTGCACGTCGGCCGCCGCGTTCACCAGGCTCAACAACACTTCGCCGCCCGCCTTCAGCGTGTGCGCACCCATGACCCGCGTGAAGTTGTCTCGCCACTCGTACGTGTTGTCCACCTGTTTGAGTCCGGTGATGGTCGACCCGATGATGAAATCGCTGAAAATCACGTTCTCCACACCCACGATATTCGGACGCTGCGGCAGTATACTGGGGCTCCCGCTGGGAGTCGTGAATCCCTGGGAGGTAAGACTGGTTCCCACCGTTCCCTCGGGGGTGCCCACCTGGTTATTGTCCCGCACATAGGAGAAATGAAACTCGTTGACCGTGCGGCCGCCGAAGGTTTGCGTATCGCTCAGCGTGGCCAGTTGCGACCGGCCCAGATTCAGCGCACTAAAGCCCGGTACGTTGGCGCCGCCCTGCAGGGTCGGGTATGGGTTGTTCAGCGTATAGTCGTCGGCGACGTAATAGGCGGATAGCACTCCTACCCGGGTGCTCGCATCCAATCGCATCGCGCCCTTGTCGTCGCGCAGCGTCTGATCCACGGCCGATGTCGCAAAATAACCGTTGGAAAGGTTGGGAGCCGGAATATATTTCAGCAGATCCTGAGCCGGCGTCGACCACGCTTGCTGCGGAATGACGGCGTTCGGAAACACACATTGCGTCGGATTCGTGCAACCGGGAGTATAGTAATTTTCACCCGGAGAAACGGCGTAGCCCAACTTGCCGCTCAACTGGTTCGCCCAATACTGGCCGCTCACGGTTCCAGTCAACTCGCTCGCGAGGCCGGAAAAGTCTCCCGCCCGCTCCTGCAACGAGGGCACTTGGATCAGCCCAGTATCGACACCTTGCTTCTGACCCGTTCCCTGGAAATCGGCGAAAAAGAAGATCCGGTTCTTGACTACCGGCCCCCCGAACAGTCCGCCGAACTGGTTCTGCTGATATACGGCCCGCTCTGGCGAATAGAAATTGCGCGCGTCCAGATCCGTGTTGCGCAGGAACTCGAACCCCATGCCGTGAAACTGGTTGCTTCCGGATTTCGTCACCACGCTGATGCGGCCCCCGCTGTAATTGCCGTATTCGGCGTCGAAATTCCCTGTGAGGATGCGAAACTCGGCAATCGAATCCAGATTGGGAATAATCGCCGCGCCCATGGTGAAGCGCTCCACCACGTCGGCGTCGTTGACCATGAAGCCATTGGCGTACTCGCGCTGCCCGTTGATTGAAATGGTACCGGGGTTAAGGTCGCCCGAAGGCGAGAGAATAGCCGCGCCGGCGGCCTGGATCGAATTTCCCGTGATGGTGGTGGCCGGGGCCACGCCCGGTTGCAACGCCAGCAGGTCGGTGAAACTGCGGCCGTTCAGGGGAACGGCTGCGATCTTGGTCCCCGAGACCACTTCGCCCAATTGCGTGTCCACGGTTTCTACATGCTCGCCGGCAGCCGTCACCGTTAGCTGTTCGCTGCGCGCGCCAAGCATCAGGGGAACATCCAGGCGTAGCGCGCTGTTCGCGTCCACCGCCACATGCGTGCCGCGGAAAGTGCGGAAGCCGGTCGACTCCACCTCGATGTCGTAGGTCCCCACCGCGAGGTCCGGGAATGAATACAAGCCGTTCTGATCGGTTGTGACGATCTGGCGCAGGTTGGTGGCAATGTTAATGGCGGTAACCTTGGCGGCGGACACCGGCAGGTCTTGCGGATCGGAAACCCTTCCGGAAAGCCTGCCTCCAACGCCTCCCCAAACGGGATGGCACGACAGCAGGATCGACAGCGCGACTGCCGCCGCCGGACACATCTGGCGCGTATGAAAGCCCATTCCTTTGTCTCCAAAAACGGGCCAACAGCCCTCTCTTTTTTGGCCCGTAATGTCAATCAGTATATCATTCAAAGGCGTCCGAACTGGCCTGGCCGGTCCATGCTTGCCGAGGAACCAGAGTCCCAAAGTACTAGAGGCTAGTACCAAGTGGCCAGGTCCACGCAGGGATAGGCATGATGACCGGCTGATAGGGGCGCTACCGACGCCAGCCGGATTTCGCTGAGTATGGGATAATTCAGGTCTGCGCGCATCCTGCCGAGCAACGCCGGGCTGGCTTTAGTGCTGAAACCTGTGATGCGAGCCCTGGCGGAGGCAGCCGCGAGATGACGAAGGCAGCGTGAACCACAGCGCAACCGAATTTCGTAGGGAAACTCTCGCCGAGTGGCTTGGTCTGAACCGTGCAACTCTGGCGGTCCTGTCTATCATCGGCTGCCTCGGCCTCAGCGAGGAACTCTGGAGCAACTTCCTGTCGCTGCACCTTCGGGATCGGGTAGCGGCCTTGACTCCGGCGGGCGCGGTCCTGGAGGCCGCCACCCTCATGGGCTTCATCGCGTTCGCCAAGAATCTGCTGGAAGGCTTCGGCTATATTATCGGCGGCAGCGTGGCGCATCGGATGGGGCCGCGACTCGCGCTGGCGTTTTCAGCGGTTCCCATGGCGATTGGGTTCACTGTAATGCTCGGTTCAGGCAATCCCTGGGCGATCGCTTGTAGCGCGCTCTTCATGACCACCTGGGAACCCCTTTCAGTGCCGGCGGCTTTTGAGGTTGTGGGAAGCCATGTGCCGAAAAACCGCAGAACGATTGCGCTCGCCGTGCAGAGCATTCAGAAGCGCTTGCCAAAGGTCGTCGGGCCCATCGGCGGCGGAATCATATTCGCCGCGGTCGGCTATTGGCTGAATCTGACGCTGGCACTGGCGCTGGTCGGCCTCGCGGTCTTCCTGCAACTAACCCTGATGCGGCGGATGCGGCCGAAAGCGGATCCCGCTCGCGTGCCGGCGGCCAAGGGTCTCAAGGAGATGCCGCGCGACCTCCGCCTGCTGCTGAGCGCGGAGATTTTCATTCGCTGGAGCGACTGGTTTGCCCGCGACTTCGCCGTCCTCTACATCGTGAATCTGTTAGTTACCCGATGGGGCTGGGCCGAGCCCGCCGCCGCCAGGAACGCCGGGTATTTGCTGGGGATTATGGGCATCACGGCGCTCGCGACATACGTTCCCATAGCGAAATGGGTGGACCGGTCTCCTTCGCCGCGTCCTTTCATTCGCACAACTTTCCTGATGTTCTCCCTGTTTCCCATTTGCCTTGTAATGCTGCCCAAGTTCTGCGCGTACGCGGGACTCCCCGTAATGGCCGGTCTCGCGCTTGCATATATAATCAACGGGCTGCGCGAAGTGGGCGAGCCGGCGCGCAAGGCTCTGATCGCATCCGGCTTCCCCCCGGAGATCTGCGCGCGCGCGGTCGGACTCTACTGGGGTCTCCGCTCGTTTGCTTTTTGCCCCGCCCCACTGGTCGCCGCTCTGCTCTGGCACAGGATCGGTCCGGATTACACCTTTCTCATCGGCGGCGGCATCGGTCTGCTGGGCACGTTCTGGTACACCGTTAGCGGCCGTCTTCGCGGGGGGCAGCCCATCAAAGCGTAAATCTATTTATGAGATCCCTTACCCAGACGATTAACCCGACGGCTAAGCCGGCCGCGGCCCTTGCGGCGATTGCATGTCTAGCGATGGCAGGCTGCCCATCGCCTTCAAACTCCGAAAAGACCCTGGTCATTTACCATCACGGGTCCCCGACGCCGGCTATCGAGGCGGCGCAAAAAGTATTCGAGGCCAAGTATCCGGACGTCAAAGTAATGCGCGAAAAAGACGACGCCCTGGCGAACATGCGCAAGGTCACGGATCTCGGGAAGTTCGCCGATATCGTGTACACCGACGACTATTCCATCATCCCACCGGTCATGTTTCCCAAGTATGCCGATTTCTGGATAAGTTACGCGCACGACAAGATGACTCTGGCCTACGCCGCCAATTCGAAATACGCCGGAGAAGTCAATCCCGGCAACTGGTACAAGATTCTGCAAAGGCCCGATGTGAAGTGGGGCATCGCGGACCCCAACGCCGGGCCGGACGGTTACTTCTCCCTGGGCCAGATCATGCTGTCGAATATGTATTACAAAAGCGATATTTTCAAGCAACTGGTGGCCGCCAATACCGCCATCACAGCGGTCGAATCCGGCGGCAGATATATTATCGATTGCCCGGAGAATCTCAATCCGAAGTCGCCCAAGGTGGTGATCCGGCCAGATCCGGAAACGCTGTATCCGATGATCCTTTCGGGGGAAATCGATTATGCCTTCGGATACATGGGATCGGTGATCGGCGAGGGGCCGGAAGGCATCCGCACGGTCGATCTGCCGCCCCAGGTGGATCTTTCGGACTTATCGCTGGTTTCGAGCGTTTATAACAAAGTGACTGTCAACATGTTCAGCGATAAGCCCGATCGGAGAATATCCGTCACCCTAGGAGCGAAGGCTAATGGACTGACTATTCCGTTGAACGCCAGGAACAAGAAGGCAGCCGCCGATTACCTGGAGATATTCCTCGGGAAGGTGGGGCAAGAGGCCCTCACGCGCGTCCATATCACGCCGTTGGTTCCCGCCGAGACCAACGACCTCGCTAAGGCGCCGGAGATCTTGCGGCCCCTGCTGAAGCAAGCGCAGTGAAGGGCGGCGTAGGGAGCGGGCCAAGGCCGGGAGGGCCGGCACAGACGTGAGTGCGACGGATAAGAAACAGGCCGAAGGCTTCAGCTACCGGCAAGTCTCCGCTTTCAGTCACCTGCTGGTTTTCGCGCCGCTTTTCATCGTCTTTCTTCTCTTTGGCCGCTACGCGATTGCCGGCGCGATCCTGGCGGCAGGCATCCTCGCGGCACGGCTGGCGGGGAAGCCGCAGCGCCGCAAGAGCGACAGGCCGCTCGTTGTTTTCTCGATCGTAGGCGGCCTTCTGATCCTCTTTATCGTCCTGCCTATCCTGAATCTTCTGTTCACCACCGATCCCGCCCGTATCGCGGCTATGGCTCGCGACTCGTCCGTTCGCAGCGCCCTGTTCCTCACGCTCGGCGCCGCCGCCGCAAGCACATTTATCTCGCTCTTGTTCGGGATTCCGCTCGCTTATGTTCTTGCCAGGGAACAGTTCGCCGGAAAGGCCGCCGTCGAAGGCATCGTGGATATGCCGGTGGTCATCCCCCACACGATCGCCGGCATAGCGCTGCTCTTTATTTTCGGGCGGGCGGGGATCGTAGGCGCCCCGCTCAACGCCAGCTTTCACGTCGTCTTGAGCGATTCTTTTTGGGGAATTGTGTTGGCTATGGTCTTCGTCGGCATGCCGTTCGTGGTCAATCACTCGCGCGACGGTTTCCTGAAAGTGGATCCGAGGATGGAGAATGTGGCACGGAGCCTAGGTGCGGGTTTCCTGGGCGCCTTCTTCCGCGTCACGATCCCTCTCACGTGGCGGGCGTTGCTTTCGGGCGCCATCATGACCTGGGCGCGCGCCATTAGCGAGTTTGGTTCCGTGGCGGTGATAGCCTACTATCCCAGGACCATAAATACCCTTTTGTTCGAGTGGTACAACTTCTTTGGCTACACGTATACCAAGCCTCTGGCCGCCCTTCTTCTCCTCGTTGCATTGGCGATATTCGTGACCCTCAGGGCCATTCCCAGGCTGACGAAAGCGGAACATGATCAGACTTGAGCATGTCAGCCGCCGGTGGCCCGAATTTTCCATCACGGACGTGACTCTAGAGGTGACAGAGGGCCAGTACCTCGCGATCGTTGGCCCGACGGGCGCGGGCAAGACCCTGCTGCTGGAACTCCTTCTTGGCGTCCACAACCCGGATCGCGGACGGATCTTCGTGGGCGGGAAGGATGTGACGGTCTTGCCGCCGGAGAAGCGCGGCATCGGCATGGTGTACCAGGATTACCTGGTGTTTCCGCACCTGAACGTCGAGCAGAACCTGGCCTTCGGCCTGCGCTACCAGCGGGGGAGTCGCGAATCGGCGAGTCAAAAGGTATCCGAAACGGCCCGCTTGTTGGGCATCGATCACCTCATGCATCGCTACCAATACACTCTGAGCGGCGGCGAAAAACAGCGGGTCGCGATCGGACGCGCGCTGGTCACGGAGCCCCGGGTCCTCCTCCTGGATGAGCCCCTTAGCGCTCTCGACCGGAGTACTGCCCGTCGTCTTCGCACCGAACTCAAATCTCTGCACGCGTCGAAAAAACTTACCGTTGTCCACGTCACCCACGATCTTTCCGAAGCCCGGCAGATGGGCGATTCCATCGCCCTGATGAACGACGGGGAGCTGAACTTCCTCGGGGCTGCGGCGGACTTGCTGCGCCGTCCCCCGACCCTGTTTGCCGCAAAGTTTATTGGCGCCGTTAATGTGTATAGGGCAAGGTTCGAGGGAGAGGACTCCGAAAGACAGGTGGTCGCAGGACCGATCAAAGCCCAACCGGCGATGGCGAAAGCGTCCGGCGGAAACACCGGAATGGTCCACCTGATTGTTCATCCCGACGAGGTCTGCCTTCTGCCTGGGGAAACCGCAGCCGGACCCAACCTCCTGCGGGGAGAAGTCACCCGGGTCGCGGACGAGGGGAATTACGTGGAGGTCCTGATTCGAATCGAAGATCTGCCGGAGCCGCTCACGGTCTATATAAGCCGTCAATCTGCCCGTGCTCAGATGCCGAAACTGGGCGCCTCGGTTACTGCGGATGTTGGAAACGCAGTCCACGTCCTGTGTGAATGAGTGGCGGCAAGCAGCCGCTCGGGTGCCTCACCAGCTATGCGAATAGCCGCGCAAAGTGCGACCCGGGCTTCACGATGGTCTGGTTGCGCTCGGGTCCGGTGGAAATGCAGCCCACCTCCACGCCGCTCTTATTTTCCAGGAAATCGAGGTAATCGCGCGCGCGCGCCGGCAACTCGCCATAGGAGGAAATACCGAACGTGGAGCTCTGCCAGCCCGGCAGGCATTCATAAACCGGCTCCAGTGCGGCCATTCCCGTCACGGTCGCGGGCATGGTCTCCACCTCCTCTCCTCCCGACCGGTAGCCCACGCATACTGGGATCTTTTCCATCTCATCCAGGACGTCCAGCTTGGTCACCACCAGGCTGTCGAAGCCGTTGATCGTGGCCGCATACTTCATCAGGGGTACGTCATACCAGCCGCAGCGGCGCGGGCGCCCCGTCACCGACCCGAATTCGTTGCCGCGATTGCGGATATGGTCTCCCCAGGAATCCAATGCTTCGGTGGGGAACGGCCCGCCCCCCACGCGTGTGATGTAGGCCTTGGAAACGCCGATCACGCTGTCGATGCGGGTGGGCGGCACGCCCGTACCGGTGCAAGCGCCCCCCGCCGAGGCGCTGGAAGAGGTCACGAACGGATAGGTGCCATGATCGATATCCAGCATAGTGCCCTGCGCGCCCTCGAACATCACACTCCTGCCGGCCGCGATGGCATCGTTCAGCAGTCGGGCGGTGTCGCAGACCATGGGGCGGATGCGCTCCGCCAGCCTTTCATATTCGGCGCGGACGCTCAGGCAGTCCAGCCCACCGTCCAGACCCAAGGCCCGCGCGGCCGCCTGATGTTCCGCAAACAGCGTGTCGAACAGCGGCTCGAACACTTCGCGATCCATCATGTCGCCGATGCGAATGCCGCGGCGCCCGATCTTATCTTCGTAGCAGGGTCCTATGCCGCGCGACGTGGTGCCGATCGAAACTCGCCCAGGCCGCGCCTCGCCCAGCTTCTCCATCAGACGATG
This sequence comes from Bryobacteraceae bacterium, assembly GCA_035602155.1. Classification (GTDB taxonomy): domain Bacteria; phylum Acidobacteriota; class Terriglobia; order Bryobacterales; family Bryobacteraceae; genus Bog-159. The sequence goes on from DATNMW010000019.1 coordinate 7,801, forward strand.
CGTGGGCAGCAGAACCTGCGCGCGGTTGCTGATGAAGAGATTGCCCTCGACATGCAGGCCGGCGGCTTCCAGCATTTGGATCTCTTCCAGCAGGGCGGCCGGGTCCACCACCAGGCCGTTGCCGATCACCGCTTGCTTGCCGGGCCGCAGAATTCCGCTGGGGATCAGTTTCAGCACGAACTTCAGGTCGCCGATGCGCACAGTATGTCCGGCGTTGTGCCCGCCCTGGTAGCGGGCCACCACGTCGAACCGTTCCGAGAAAAGGTCGACCACCTTTCCCTTGCCTTCATCGCCCCATTGCGCGCCCAAAACGATTACGTTGCTTGCATTGCTCATGATGGCCAAACCCATTCATTCTACCGCATGTGATAACCTGACCTTAAATGCAGCTTTCGGAAGTGTACCTGTCGCTCGGGGAGAGCGGCTTTGGACAACTGATTCGAGGCATCTCGATCGGCAAGCTGAAGACCTACCAACTCTACGATGCGTTCAAGGCCAGCGGGCGCCTGACCAAGCTCAACACCGAGTCCCTGCACAAGCACATTCCGAAATTCTGGACGCGCCTGAGCGGGCACGATGAACAATTCGCCAAAGACCTGGCCCAGACTGTGTTAGTATCACACCTGGACATGATTGTGGCGGTCCTCGATTTCCTGGGGGTCCCGCACGAAAGTGGGTTCTTCAACAAGGACCTGAACGCGAAGAGCTATTTGACCGAGGGTTGGGCGGAACGGGTGTTTGAGAAGTTTCGGGCCGTTTATTCCGAGCCGGTTCTGCTGTTTTACATTAATCACCTGTCATGGGAACTGACCGATCGAGCCGAGCCATTTGCGCCGGCTTCCGCGGCGTGAAAAACGCCGGTCAATTTTATCTGTTGCAAGAGTGCATGGAAAACTGTACAATCATGAATCCGTTGGGAGCTTGTACGAGTGTGTCCTGAGCATTGCCGTTGCATCGAGGAACTCGTGGGGAGAGCGTCCCACAAACGGAGAAACAGCAACTCCGTGCGCTACAACTATATCGATCCGCGCGAGCGGGGTTCCCCCGGCGTATGGACGGTGAAGAGTTGCGCAGCTTTTGAATGCGGCTTGAACGAAGCGGGCCTTTGGCCTGCGTGAAGTTGGGTGCGTAATTTCGCCCAGTGCGGCACTGGGATCGGTGTTTGCTTATGAGTCATTGCGAATTCCACTATTCTTACCTTTTGCCCCAAAAACCGGGGATTCTCCCCTTTGATGAAACGATCACGAAGGCGTGCCGACGTTGTGGGGCGACGTTTACGACGAAATCGCGCATCCGTAAGCGCTGCGACGCGTGCCAGGAGGTGGTGGCCTATGAGAAGCAGCAGAAGGCCAACGCCCGCCTGAAGGCGCGCCGAGCAGCCAAACGGGCCCTGTTGCGCGGGTGATTGATCCGCCGAACGGCTTCGGCCGGGACGATCTCGCCATGCTGCGTCGTTTGAAGACGCCCGAGGATCCAACTCTTCCTCGCCAGCGAGATCGGATACAACCGGCTGCCAGATGCACCCCAAGGCGCTACGTGTCGCTCAGCGCGCCGGGTTCTGCGGGACTGTCTCGCGCATTGCATGGAAGGCGCGCCGTTCGGAGCCGCCTTGCGCGTGCATGGTTTCCCGCCCCTGCTGCTGGATCTTGAGGCGGTGCACGACGACGATCGCGTGTCGGCGATT
>DATNMW010000020.1:0-39043 GCA_035602155.1 Bryobacteraceae bacterium
TTGGTTTCGCCGGTCGCGTGATGCCTGTAGTTCTGGCGGAAGGGCGCCAGCTTCTCCAGCCACTCGTCGATATCGGCCAGCAGGCCGTCTTCGGCATCGTTCACCCACACTCCCGCGGTGATGTGCATGGCCGAGACCAGGATCATGCCCTCCTGAATGCCGCTCTTGCGCAGCGCGCTCTCCACTTCCGCGGTGATGTTGACGTACTCGCGATGTTTGGTGGTACGAAACGTCAGATATTCGGTGTGAAATTGCATATGGGGATGATAACTCCCATAGCATTCCGAATTAGGACAGCCTTCGCGCCCTGTCCAGGTAGCAGCCGCCGGCGGCTCAAGGTGAGGGTCCGTAGAACTTCCAGTTCGACACAAACCCCGCATCCAGCTGCTGCTTCGTTAAACTGGCCCGCACCATCTCTATTGGGATCGCGTTCATCTTCAGAATGGCGTCGTGGAATTCGCGGTCGGCTATCTTCCCGGAACCGACCAGATCCTTGTGCAGCGCGCGAAATTGCAGAGCGCCCAGCATATACGCGACCTGATACAGCGGCCCATAGTAGCCCGATTCAAACGACCGGCGCACTTCGCCCGCGGCGTTTTCGCGCTCAAACCCAACGCGGTTCACCAGGAAGTCGACGCATTCCTGCGCGGTCATCTTGCCCAAGTGAAAACTCAGCGAAAAAATGATACGCGCGCAGCGGTGCATGCGCCAGAACAGCGCGCCGATGCGATCTTCGGGGGTCTTCGTGAAGCCATGGTCCCACAGCAGCATCTCCCAGTGCAGCGCCCAGCCCTCCACTGAAAACGGCGTCTCGAATATGCCGCGATAGGGGCGGTAGCGCTCACTCATGAATTCCTGCAGGAAATGGCCGGGGATCACTTCGTGGAATGCCGTAGCGCGCGAGAAATGTCTATTGTTCCCGCGCATCCCCATCAGCTTCTGCTCCTCGGTCATGCTCTCGATCGGGTACGAGACGCTCAGTATCTCGCCGCCCGTAAAGAAAGGATTGATGCGCTGGCGCTCGGGCGACATCATCTCCATGCGCCAGGTCTGAGCCGCCAGCGGCGGCACCGTCACCAGATTGTGCGACTGCACAAAATCGATGGCCTCCAGCACCAGCCCCTGGATGAATGCCGGCTGTTGGCCGGGCGGCACGTAATCGTTCTTCACGTGCTCCAGCGCCTTCTTCCAATCGTCGCCATAGCCCAAGTCCCGCGAGGCGCGCAGCATCTCGGCATCGCACCAGGCGAACTCGCGGTTGGCGATTTCGACGATCTCCTCGGGCGTGTAGGGAATCATCTCGTAGGCCAGCTCGCTCACCAGCATGTCGCGGCCCACGGCATCGCCCACGATGGTGTCGCGATCGTCCGGCTTGATCCCGGCCAGCTTTTCGCGAATCAGGATGGCGTACTTCTCCATGGCTGCCGCGGTCTTCTGATACGGCTGCGTCACCCACCAGGTGAATAGGGGGTCGTAGCCGTTGTAGAATTCGAACCAGGCCTTCAGAGTGTCGCGCAGGTGGTCCACCGTGCGCGCCGCGCGGAAAGCGACGGTTTTGCGGACCTCTATCCCGCCTGCTTTGGCCGGGTCGTTAATGCGCTTCGAAAGATCGTCCATCTGCTTGGCGAGTTGCTCCACGGTCGCCGCGGCCGCGGAGGGATCCAGCGGATCGACGCGCTGCCGAGCTTCCTTCAGTTCGATTATCGCGGGCGCGAACGGGATCAACTCCGCGATCTCTTCGGCACGCTTCCGGTTCAGATCGAGCTGGCGAATCTCGTGGTCCAGCTTGTTGCGGAAGAGGAGGTAATCGATGCGCCCCTCCTGCGGCAGGCTGTCGCACCGGATCGGTTGCAGCGCGGCCAGCCACGCTTCGTAGAACTGCCGCATGACCCGCTCTGTGGTGGGCGAAAACTGTACATCGTAGAATCTTCTGAGGCTCTCCCGATCGCTCGCGTATCGTTCCAGCAAGGGTCCCAGATCGGCAGGCGCAGGCCCGAGGATACGGAGCGCATCCGGCGCCTGGTAGGGCGCGGCCGGCGGTCGGCGGACGGGCTGGGCGCACACTAGCGCCGCCGACATAAACAGGGTGGCGATGGTTCTGGCGGCTTGAGTATTCACAGGCTTCCGTTATACCGCATTTGACGACGGCTCATTTCACGATTTGAGGCTTGCCCGCGGCGGCCCCGCCGACCAGCGCCGATAGCTTATCGTGCAGTCGCACATAAGCCTCGCGCACGTTGTCGTAATCGGCCGACAGCGGTTCGCCGGCCGCGGCGCTCTGCTGCTCGGCAATGGTGAAGGTGTGCTGCACCTGCCGGATGGCCACCAGCAGCATCTTGATCTCGTTGTCGTCTAACTGTACCAGGTTGGGAGACACGGTCATCCAATCTTAAATTAGAATTTGCGTCCAGGTCATTTCGCCGCGACTCATGGCTTTTCCGCGGACGGGTCCAGAAGATCCAGCGAGGGAAACAATTTACGGTAAAACCCGCGATCCCGCGAAAGCAACCGTTGCGCCTGCGTTTGTGCGTGCGCTCCAATGAGGAAGTCCGCCAGAATCCGCGCTCTCTGGCCGCCTTGCTGGCAATAGGTGCGCCACGCGCGGCTTGCCAGGAAGTGGGCCTCTCTGCGCAACGATTCGACTCGAATCTCATCACTCCCAAGAAATGCGTCGCATTCACGCTGCGACGAGAAGTGCGTGCAAAGCTCGGCATAAACCAAGTCGCATACCACCAGAGACCCCGATGTTGCGGCGTCCTCCAAGGCCCGATGGAGCATCGCAGAACTTCTCTTTCGGCACCAGGATGTCCAGCAAGACGTTTGTGTCGATCGCGGTAATCACCGTCCGCGCACGTCATTGATGAATTTGTCGATGGATGTATATCCAAGCTCGGCAAAACTGTCCCTACAGCGCCCCTTCCACCTTCCCAGATTGAGCGTTTTCGGCGCTTTCTTCAACACGATTGGACCATGGACCACGCAGAACTCGACCTCCGCTCCGGGCCCAGATTGAACCTGTCCCTAATTTCTTTAGGGATCGTGCCCCGACCACGCTCGCCGATTCTCATACTTCATAGTATGATTCATAATTCATATTTGGATCAAGGCCGCAACTTCTCCCACCCCGCCGCCATTCCGCCTTTCGCCAAGTTCTATCGTGAATAGGAGGGATGCCTGCTTTGCCTGTCGTGCCGGCCCTGCTACTGGCGGCATTATCGTTCCAGCTTCCGGACACCGAGGGCGTCCGGCACACCTCCGCCGAATTTCGCCAAAGCCAGGCTGTAGTGTTCGTTTTCCTCCCTACGGATCGCGCGGCCGTGAACGCAAACGCTCCCGAACTGGCGCGCATCTACAAGATTTACGCACCCCGCGGTGTGTCCTTTTACGGGGTTGAGTCCGATGCCGGTGGGAGCGCACGTCCGTCGGGGTTGCCATTCCCGGTGCTGCTGGATCGCCAGCGGGAACTGGCGCGGCTCGCCAAGGTTGAGTCGCCCGAATTAGCGGTGCTTTCGCCGGCGGGCGAGTTGCTCTATCGCGGCCCAGTGGACACCCGCTTGGGACCAGTGCTCGACCGGATGCTAGCGGGCAAGCCGGGATCGGCGACTCCTACGTTCGCACGCGACGTTGCGCCGATCCTGTACCGGCACTGCGCCACCTGCCACCATCCCGGCGAAGTCGCGCCGTTTCCGCTGATCGCTTATCAAGATGCCGCCAAGCGCGCCAAACTCATCGCTACCGTGACCGCCAGCCGCTACATGCCGCCGTGGCAGCCGGAGCCGGGCTACGGCCATTTTCAGGGCGAACGTCGGTTGCGCGACGCGGACATCGCCACGCTGCGGCGATGGGCCGAAGCCGGCGCGCCCCAGGGCGATCCCGCGCAGATCCCGCCCGCCCCCCATTTTCCCGAAGGCTGGCAACTTGGCCCCCCGGACATGACCATCCGCATGCCCAAGCCTTTCCCCATCGCCGCGGACGGTCCCGATCAATACATGTGTTTCGTGATTCCGTTGCACCTCACCGCGGACAAGTATGTGCGCGCGCTGGAATTCCGCCCGGAGGCGCGCAGCGTGGTGCATCACGCGTTGTTCCTGCTGGATTCCGGCCACATCGGGCGGCAGCTCGGCGAATCGTATTCATGCTTCGGCACGCCGGGCTTCCTGCCCAGCGGCGCGCTGGGCGGGTGGACGCCGGGCATGCAGCCTGCCCGCATGCCGGACGGTCTGCAGCTCATTCTGCGCAAAGGCTCGGACCTGGTGATGCAGATCCACTATCACCCGACGGGCAAGCCGGAAACGGATCAATCCACGCTGGGGCTGTACTTCACCGATAAGCCGCCCACCAAGTGGGTGGCGGACATCGCCCTGGGATCGCATCTGATCGACATCCCGCCGGGTGAGCGCGCCTACAAGGTGCGCGACCACTTCACCACGCCCGTGGATGTGGAGGCGGTGGGGATTATCCCGCACGCGCATTACATCTGCAAGGAGATGGATGGCTGGGCCATTCTGCCGGACGGCCGGAAGCAGTGGCTGATCCGGATTCGCGATTGGAATTTCAATTGGCAGGAGCAATACCGCTACGCAACGCCGGTGAAACTGCCGGCGGACACGCGTTTGGAAATGGAATTCACTTACGATAATTCCGATGCGAACCCGCGCAATCCGAATCATCCGGCGCGGCGCGTGGTGTGGGGCCCGGCAACTACCGACGAGATGGCCGGTCTGCACGTGCAGGTGGTCCCGGAAGACATGGACGACTGGCACGAGCTAGGGCAGGCGTTGTGGGGCAAATTCATGCGCAGTGTGGGCGGCGGGTTCTATCGGAAGCCGAAAGAAGAAGATAGAAGTCAGTAGTCGCGCCTCGAAAAGAACCGCCGCTTTGGGCGTCGGCGCGAATTGCGACGCGGGATGATCTCAGTGGACCGTGTCATCATCGGCTGACTTCCGCCCGCTCGCGCACCGGCCCCCGCCATGCGCCAAGCCCTAACTGTCCCCAGCCCAACAAGATTCGGGAACTTTCGCCCCCTCCCAGCGTATGCCCCTGTAAGAGGCTTCATGAAACCCATCCTTCGCCGTCTCGCCCGCTCGCCGATGTTTACCGTAATCACCCTCATCACCTTGGCCATCGGTATCGGCGCCAATACCGCCATATTCAGCGTCCTGAACGGAGTCCTGCTCAAGCCGCTCTCCTATCCCGATGCCGGACGGCTCGTGGCAGTGTGGGAGACATCCCACTTGCAGGGCATGGAGGTGCTCAATGCCTCGCCCTCCACCTACTTTACTTTCCGCGAAGAAAGCCGCACCTTCCAGGACATCGGCGTGTGGCGCAACGATTCGGTGAACATCACCGGCGCCGGCCAACCCGAGCAGATCGCGGCCCTCGACGTGACCGACGGCGTGCTGCCCATCCTCGGCGTCCAACCCATTCGCGGCCGCTGGTTCACCCGCAAAGACGATTCGCCCGGCAGCCCGATGACCGCGATCTTATCCTACGGCTATTGGCAGCGCAAATTCGGCGGCGATCCATCCGTCGTCGGGCGGCGCATCATGGTTGACGGCGCACCCAGTGAAGTCGTCGGCATCCTGCCGCCCGGCTTCCGCATCATGAACTCCACCGCGGCGCTGATCCAGCCGCTGCAATTCGACCGCTCCAAGATTTTCGTCGGCCAATTCAGCTACCAGGCAGTGGCGCGTCTCAAACCCGGGGTCACGCTGGCCCAGGCCAATGCCGACGTTGCGCGCATGCTTCCCATGATGCTCGACAAGTTCCCCATGCCCCCCGGCATCAGTCTCCAAATGGTCCGCGAAGCTCGCTTCGGCCCCAGTGTGCGGCCGCTCAAAGACGATGTGATCGGCGACATCGGCAAGGTCTTGTGGGTGCTGATGGCCACCATCGGCGTGGTCCTGTTCATCGCCTGCGCCAACGTCGCCAATTTGATGCTGGTGCGCGCCGAGGGCCGCCAGCAGGAACTCGCCATCCGCGCCGCACTGGGCGCGGGCTGGTCGCGCATCGCCCGCGAGCTGCTGCTCGAAAGCGTAGCGCTGGGAGTGGCCGGAGGCGCGCTGGGCGTGGGGCTGGCTTACGCCGCGCTCAAGGTCCTGGTGGCCGCGGGACCCGCCAACCTGCCGCGGCTCGACGAGATTTCCATCGATGCGGCAGTGCTGCTCTTCACCCTGGCCATCTCGCTGTTGGCCGGCCTCCTGTTCGGCCTGATACCTGTGTTCAAGTATGCGGGCCCCCGTCTGAACGCCGCCCTCCGCCAGGGGGGACGCAACTCCAGCGACGGCCGCGAACGCCACCGCACGCGCAGCATCCTGGTGGTAGTGCAAGTCGCCCTGGCGCTGGTGCTGCTGATCGGTTCCGGACTCATGATTCGCACTGTCCAGGCGCTGAAGCAAGTGCCGCCCGGCTTCACCCAACCGGAGAAGATACTCACGCTGCATGTCTCCATTCCGGACGCGGAGGTTCCCAAGGCCGAGCAGGCCGCGCGCACCTACAACAACATCCTGGAGAAGGTCGCGGCCATTCCGGGCGTTACGGCGGCTGGCCTGGCAAACTCCATCACCATGGATGGGAACAACGACAACGACCCCATCTTCGCGGCTGACAAATCCTACGCCGATGGACAAGTTCCGGCGATGCGCCGCTATAAATTCATCTCACCCGGCTTCTTCAAAGCCATGGGGAACCCTTTGTTGGCCGGCCGGGACCTCACCTGGACCGACATCTACGAGACGCGGCCGGTCGTCCTGGTTTCCGAAGCCTTGGCGCGCGAACTCTGGCACGATCCCTCCGCCGCGCTGGGCAAGCGGGTTCGCGAAAACTCCAAGGGGCAATGGCGCGAGATCGTTGGCGTCGTCGGCAGCGAGCGCGACGATGGCGTCAATCAAAGAGCCACGACCACCGTGTACTGGCCCATGATGATCCGGGATTTTTGGGACCAGCCTCTCACCATGCAGCGTGGCCAGGCCTTCGCCATCCGTAGCAGCCGTACCGGTTCCGCCGGTTTATTGAACGAAGTCCGGCAGGCCGTCTGGTCCGTCAACCCCGACCTGCCCATCGCCGGCGTGCAAACCGTGCAGGAAATCTACGACCGTTCCATGGCCCGTACCGCTTTCACCCTGGTGATGCTGAGTATCGCCGCGGGCATGGCGCTGCTACTGGGCATCGTGGGCATCTACGGAGTTATCTCCTACGCGGTGTCGCAGCGTACCCGCGAAATCGGCATCCGCATCGCGCTCGGCGCGCCGCAACAGTCGGTGCGGCAGATGTTCCTGCGCGAAGGTCTGGTGCTGACGGCCATAGGCGTGGCATGCGGCCTGGCCGCCGCCGCCGGACTGACCGGATTGATGAAGACTCTGCTCTTCGAAGTAAGTCCGCTCGACCCTGCCACTTACTGCGCCGTGTCTCTGGTCTTAGCCGCCGCCGCGCTGCTGGCAAGCTATATCCCAGCCCGCCGCGCCACCATGATCGAACCGGTGGAAGCATTGCGCGTCGAGTAGGACGGACCTTCTGGTCTGTTCTCAGCGCCCCGCGCGGGTCCGGTCGGGAGGACGGCGCGGCGGGACCATTGCCGGGCGCGCTATTGCGTCTGGTGCAGACACGACCGCGAGCCTCAGTCCGGTTAAGTCTTCATCGCTATCGCGGGTCGGACTCGGGCCTCACGTGCACCGGCCGGACGCTCCGCCTGGACTGGTATGTCCAGCTCAGGCTGCGAGAAATCGAGCGGAACGGCGGATTGGTCAGGACCGTGAACGTGTTGCTGCTGGCCACTTGGCTATGAGCCGGCGATGGACGTCATGACTCTCGCCGCCAGGATGGCTCGGCTGATTGACGAAGAGGGTCTGGGCGTGAAGGTCGAAGACCTGACGGAATTTGGGGGGCGTTGGCGATGCAAAGGCCGCGTTAATTCTGGCGGCGATCGAGTTCGCCCGGCGCCGAATCAAACCGAAGGGAGCGAAGATTGAGACGCCAGCCGACCTCCTGCCTCACGTCTGCCACTACGCCGATCGGAAGCAGGAACATTTGCTTTGCGCCACCGGCGCTTCGAGAGGCCTGATCGACCGCGGCCCCGTCCACCCGCGCGAAGTCTTTGCCGATGCGCTCGCGGACCGCGCCTCGGCGGCGATCGTTGCCCACAATCACCCGACCGGACAACTCGATCCGTCACTGGGCGATGTCAACGTCACCGCCCAGTTCAAGGCAGCCGACGCTATCGTGGGCATTGAATTATTGGATCCTATCATCTTCAACCGGACCGGATACTTCAGTTTTTTGGAGGACGGAAAGCTCTGAGATGCCGGACAGTCCCGCACCAGTGAGAACTAAACCGCTTGGCGGTAATAGCCTTCTATCGTACTTCTCAACTTGGGAGTAGCGTGGAGCGAGGCTCCTTTGAAACACTGGATTCGGTTGTCCCACAACGGCCAATTCAGATTTCAAGGAGCCCTCGCATGACGCCGTTACGACAACGCATGATCGAAGACATGTGCCTCCGCAATTTCGCGGGCACGACCCAACGCAGCTACATCCATTATGTGGCTGAGTTCGCCAAAATATTTCAACCGCGGCCCCCAAGGGTTGGATCTGGATGCCGCCAACCGCGTGGGCCACGCGGCTGGCGCTGCTGGTGGGCTGTCCGCCGGGTGGGTTATTCTACCTTGACACCGCCAATGCCGATACACGATCGGGATTGCCGCAAGGAGAACCAGGGACCGCTTTCGAAACCGCGATCATGGAAGCCATACCCAATCCTTTCCGCTACATTATAATCCCAAGGGCCGACAGGCGCGCACGCTGTGATACACTCTCTCCAGCTATGGCCGCAAAACTTATTTTTAGTCTGGTTCTGGTGTACGGATACGCGTTCGCCCTCGACCGTGGCGACGAGATCCGGCTTTGGCCGAATGGCGCGCCAGGGGCGGAAGCGGCGGCCGAGGTGTTCGAATCCGCGGCCAATGCCAAGCTGCCTAAACGATTCACTGTGGTGAACTACCCGTCGATCTACGTCTTCCTGGCGCCGAAGGAAAAATCCAACGGGATGGCCGTGGTGGTTGCGCCGGGCGGCGGCCATTCGCAGCTTGTAATCGACAAGGAGGGTTGGGAAATCGCCGATTGGCTGAACAAGAACGGCATCGCCGCCTTCGTGCTGAAGTACCGGTTGGCGCGCGCACCGGGATCGCGCTATACCGTCGACCGCGATGCATTGGCAGACGCGTCGCGGGCCTTGCGCACGGTGCGGGCGCGCGCGGCCGAGTGGGGCGTGGACCCGGCGCGCATCGGCTTCATGGGCTTTTCGGCGGGCGGGGAACTGGCCGCCCTGGTGGAGACGCGCTTCGATGCGGGCAGCCCGGGCTCCGCCGATCCCGTGGAGCGCGCCGGCTCGCGCCCCGATTTTGTGGCGGCCATCTATCCCGGATTCAAGCCCGGATCAATCACCGTGCCGAAAGACGCGCCTCCGGCATTCCTGATGTGTACGGATGAGGACCGGTCGCACGTGGCGACCACGGTCAACTTCTATCTGGATTTGGAAAAGCAGGGAGTACCCACGGAGATGCATATCTATGCCAGCGGCCCGCACGGTGTGGGGATGCGGCCTTCGCAGTTGCCCGTGGCAACCTGGCCGGACCGGCTGCGCGATTGGATGGTGGACCGGAAATTATTGAGCCGCTGATGAACGCAGATCAAAACGGATAAGGCCCGGAATGGTGTCTCCTTATCGGCGCTCATCGGCGGCCAATGAATTGTTCTCCCCCGGCGGGCGCGTCTTCCACCGGCGGTGAATCCAGAGCCATTGATCCGGGTATTCGCGGATCGCGGCTTCCAGATGGCGATGCAGGGTGCGCGTGTCGGCTTCCGCGTCGCCGGTGATTTCGATGGGCGGATGGAAGCGCAGCACATACCTGCGCTCGCTCTCGATCCACAGGGCGAAGCCCGGAATCACGGCCGCGCCGCTATGCGCCGCCAGTTTGGCGAAGCCGGTTCCGGCGCAGGCCGGCACGCCGAAGAAGTCCACGAACGTGCCTTCTTCGAGCGATGCGTTCTGGTCCACCAGAATGCCCACCGCCTGGTTCTCGTGGAGCGCTTTCAGGATGCCGCGCGCATACTCCTTCTTGCCGATTAGGCGGTTGCCGGAGACCGTGCGCAGCCGCTCCACAAGGGCGTTGATCTTGGGATTATCGAGGGGCCGGACGACAACGTACATGGGCGCGGCCATGCAGGCATGCGCAAACGCGCTTAGTTCCCAATTGCCCAGGTGCGCGGTCGCAAACAGCACGCCGCGGCCGCGTTGACGGGCCGCTTCGAAGTGCTCGAAGCCTTCGTAACGGATCCAATCGGCGATGTTGCCGCGCTGAATGCGCGGGAATCGCGCGAAGGTCGCCAGCAGGCGGGCGATCGAGCGAAACACGCCATCGGCGATCCGTTGGCGCGCCCGGCCGTCGAGTTCCGGCAGGGCCATCGCCAGGTTGGACATGGCCGTCCGGCGCAGGCGCGGCAGGGCCATATCGAGCAGCCCCGCGTATCTGCGCGCCAGCCAGTTCGCCACCGGCAGCGGAGTCCACGCCAGGGAATCGACCACCGCCAGCGCCATCCAGTATTCGAGCGTGTCCCGCACCGCCGACCTGCGTCGCATGAACCGCCATTGTATCCGCACTGAGTGGATTCAAGAGAAGCGGGCCGCATCTCCCCGCATTTGACAACCGTTCCCCGGCCTATTTAGAATGATGGTTCACACGCTCATCCATCTGGTTGTTGCGCGTCCTTCAATGGCAACAGGGTTTGTCTTGTCTGGAATCAAACTATGATCAAAGTACAGGGTCTGACGAAGCGATACGCCCGCACTGTCGCTGTCGACAACATTTCCTTCGAGGTGGAGAAGGGCCAAATCGTCGGTTTTCTAGGGCCTAACGGCGCTGGCAAGACCACCACCATGCGGGTCCTCACCTGCTTCCTGCCGCCCACGACAGGCACCGCCACCGTGGCCGGTTTCGACGTCCTCGAGAATCCCCTCGAAGTCAAGAGGCGCATCGGATATCTGCCTGAGACCCCTCCGCTTTACCCCGAAATGGAGGTTACCGAATACCTGACCTTCGTGGGCAGGCTGAAAGGCATTTCCAGCGCGGATGTGGATCGCCGCGTGGACGAAGTGACCGAGCGCTGCGCGATCGGCGACGTCCGAAACAAGCTGATCGGCAAGCTTTCCAAAGGTTACCGGCAACGAGTCGGTTTGGCGCAGGCCATCATTCATAACCCCGACGTCCTGATTCTCGACGAACCCACCTCCGGCCTGGACCCCAAGCAGATCATCGAGACCCGCGAGTTGATCAAGCACCTATCGGGCGATCACACCATTATTCTGAGCACTCACATCCTGCCCGAAGTGGAACACTCGTGTCAGCGCGTGGTCATCATCAATCGGGGCAAACTGGTGGCGGTGGACTCCGTCGAAAACCTGACCAACCGCCTCCGCGGCGCGGAGGCGGTGGCGCTGGAAGTGGCCTCGTCCAACGGACCGCTGGATCCGGCCGCGGTCCAGCAGCGCCTGGAACAGGTGGCCGGAGTCAGCCGCGTGCTGCCGCGCGAAGCCCGGGACGGCCGCCTGGCCTTCGAAGTCGAAAGCCTCCAGGGCCGCCATATTCGCGCCGATCTCGCGCGCGCGGTGGTTGAGGCCGGCTGGAACCTCAACGAATTGCGCGCCGTCGGACTGAGTCTGGAAGACATCTTCCTGCAACTGACCGGCGCCGAAAAGAAAGACGCGCCGGCGCCCGAAACGCAGAACCCAGCACCCAAGGAAGGATAACCGCGATGAACGTTTGGATTATCTGCCGTAGAGAACTCAAGAGTTACTTCGCCTCGCCGATCGCCTATCTGGTAATCACGTGTTTCACGCTGATTTGGGGATACGCCTTCAATATGATCATGCGCGATTTTGTGCGCTCCGGTTTCATGGCCGAAATGCAGGGCCGGAACATGCCGATGAACGTGAACGAGTATGTCATCCGGCCCTTGCTGGGATTCGCCGCCACGGTCGCGCTGTTCCTGGTCCCCCTGATTACCATGCGGCTGTTCGCCGAAGAGAAGAAGACCGGCACCATCGAGCTATTGATGACTTCGCCGGTGCGCGATCTGGAAATCATCCTGGGCAAGTGGCTGGGCGCGCTGCTCCTTTATTTATGCGTGCTGGGCATGTCGGCCATCAACGTGGCCCTGCTCTTCGCCTTCGGCAAGCCGGATTGGAAGCCTATTCTGATAGGCTATCTGGGCTTGATCCTGCAGGGCGGGACCTTGCTGGCGATCGGAACCTTTATCTCCACAACCACCAAGAACCAGATCGTAGCGGGCGGCGCGACCTTCTTCGTGTGCCTGCTGCTTTGGCTTCTTAGCTGGACTACCTACGATCCGGCGTGGTACTGGCAGGCGCTCAGCTATTTGTCCATCGTGACGCACTTTGAAGGATTCGCCAAAGGGGTACTCGACTCAAAGGACGTGATCTTCTACCTCTCCATGATCTTCTTCTCCCTGTTTATCACGTCCCGTTCCATGGAGTCGCTGCGCTGGAGAGCATAAATGAAAGCAGACTGGATTCAAGCGAGACAAACAAAGTATTCGGCCTATGTCACTGTATACATCCTGGTGGTCCTTGCGGTGTTGGCCCTGGCGAACTTCCTGGCTAATCGTTACAACAAGTCTTACGATGCCACCGCCAACAAGCAGTTCAGCCTCTCCGATCAGACCGTCAAGGCCGTAAAGGGTTTGAAGAAGGACGTGGCGGTTACCTACTTTGGCGAGACCGGCCAGTTCCCGGCGGCGCGCGACTTGCTAGGCCGCTATGCCAATCTGTCGGCCAAGCTGAAGGTGGATTACATCGACCCGGTAAAGAAGCCGCAGTTGGCGCGCGCCGCGGGCGTCCGGCAGTTAGGCACCATTGTGGTGGACGCCGGAGAGCGGAAAGAAGACGCCACCAGCCTTACGGAATCGGATATTACCGGCGCTCTGGTCCGTTCGCTCAAGGGCGGCGAGCGCAATGTCTGTTTCCTTACGGGCAGCGGCGAGCACGGGCTGGACGATACCAACGGGGGCGGCTTCTCCACGCTGAAGCAAGCCCTGGAACATAACAATTACAAGGCCCGCTCGGTCAACCTCACCCAGCCGGCGGCGCCCACGGGGGATGGCGCGGGGGCCGGCATGGCGCCGGTGATCGGACAGGTGCAGCCGGCTAAAGTGGATATCCCCAAGGATTGCACCGTGCTCCTTTCCGGCGGCCCCAAGCTGGCTTACACTCCCGCGGAAGCGGCTGCGATCAAAGCTTTCGTCGAAGGCGGCGGCGCCGCGCTCTTCCTGATGGACACGCCGCTGCGCCTTGGCGCGCAGGAGGGCTCGGATAATCCCGAAGTGGTGAAGATGCTGGCCGATTGGGGCGTCACGATGAACAACGATTTGGCGCTCGATACCAGCGGCAACGGCGAGATCTTTGGCTTTGGAGCGGAGGTGCCTCTGGTGGGAGCTTACGAATCGCAGCCGATCGTGCGCGACTTCAAGGAAGGCGAGCCCACCGCCTTCCCGCTCTCGCGATCATTGACGATCGGGAGCAACCCCAAGGGAACCCTGGACAAGGTGATCTCCACGGGCGCACGGAGTGTCGCGGTCTCCAGCGTCGCGCCGCCCATCCAAGAGAAGGTGAAGAACGGCGTGAAGGGACCGCTGGTGCTGGCCGCGGCGGGAACCTACAATAACGGCAAGCCGGGCAGTTCCGGCCGTTTCGCGGTCTACGGCTCGTCGCTGTGGGCGGGGAACAGCTTCCTTGGTTCGGGTCAGTTTTTCAACCGCGACCTGGCCCTGAACACGTTGAACTGGCTCACTTCCGACGAAGACCTCATCTCCATCCGGCCGAAGGAGCCGGAAGACCGCCGCTTGAACATCAGCGGCAACCGCATGACCCTGATTTTCCTGTGGAGCGTGGTGCTGCTTCCCCTGATCGTGGTCGGCGGCGGACTGATGGTCTGGTGGCGCAGGAGATAGCCCATGAAACCACGCGGACTGCTTGCGGCGGTGATTGTGCTGGCGGCCTTGGGCGGCCTGCTTTACTGGTCCAACCGGAAACAGAAAGCCGACGCCGCCAAACCCGCTGCCGATGCCACTGCCACCACCAAGATCCTCGCCATTCCCGAGGATCAAATCAAGGAAGTCCGGATCAAAAAGACCGGCGCGGAAACCACCGTGCTGCGCATCGGCGACGACGGTAAATGGCAGATCGCCGAGCCCAAGCCGCTGCGCGCCGATCAGGAGGCGGCTAAGTCGCTGGTGAGTTCGCTGGGTACGCTGAACGCCGACAAAGTCGTGGAGGATAAAGCCGCGGACCTGTCGCCGTACGGCCTGGCCACACCCACGCTCGACGTCACTGTCCTAAAAAAAGATGGCAAATCGCAGGATCTTCTGGTGGGCGACGACACCCCCACCGGCGGCGGAACCTATGCCAAACTGGCCGGCGATGCGCGTGTCTACACCATCGCCAGCTACGCTAAGACCGGCATCGATAAAACACCCAACGATCTGCGCGACAAGCGTCTGCTGACCTTCGATCAGGAAAAGCTGACCCGCGTGGACGTGCAGCCGGCCAAGGGCGAGACCATCGAATTCGGCAAGAACAATCAGAACGATTGGCAGATCCTGAGACCCAAGCCGATGCGCGCCGATGGCTCCCAGGTCGAGGAATTGATACGCAAGCTGAAAGATGCCAAGATGGACGCCACCATCTCCGACGAGGATGCCAAGAAGGCCGCCGCAGCGTACGCCTCGGGGACCAAGGTCGCCACGGCGAGCGTCACGGATGCGAGCGGGACCGAAACGCTGGAAGTCCGCAAAGACAAGGACAAGAATTACTACGCCAAGAGCAGCGCCCTGGCTGGCACGGATGGCGGCATATATAAGGTGACGGCCGACCTGGGCGACGGGCTCGACAAGAAGGTCGACGATTTCCGCAACAAGAAGCTTTTCGATTTCGGCTGGACCGATCCCACCAAAGTGGCAGTCGGCAAGCTCGCTGTTGAAAAGAGCGGCGACAAGTGGATGAGCGGCGCAAAGCAAATGGACGCATCTTCTGTGCAGAGCGTGGTGGATAAGCTGCGCGACTTGGCCGCCGCGAAGTTTGTCGATAGCGGCAGCGGCGCTCCGGTGTTGGAGGTAACGGTGACATCCAACGGCGGCAAACGTGTCGAGAAGGTTTCCATTACGAAGCAGGGCGACACATATTTCGCGAAGCGTGAGAACGAGCCGAGCATCTATCAATTAGACGGCAAGGCGGTGGAAGACCTGCAAAAGGCCGCGAACGAGGTCAAGGAATTCCAGCCGCCCAAGAAGAAGTAACCGCTTCCTTACGGTCGCGGCTCGGTAGAGCGACCGTTACCGAGCCGCGACCGTTACCGAGCCGCGACCGTAAGAGAGCGGAACCGAGCTACCGCGTGAATGGCCTTCTAACCGACCTCTACGAATTGACCATGGCCGCCGGCTACTACGACGCCGGCAAAGCCCAACAGAAGGCCACTTTCGAGCTCACCATCCGGCGTCTGCCCGCGCATCGCAATTACGTCGTCGCGGCCGGTCTGGCGCAAGCCATCGATTACCTGCTGAACCTCAGTTTCACCGCCGAAGAAATCGACTACCTGCGCGGCCTGCCCGCCTTCGCCCGGGCCTCCGCAGGCTTCTTCGATTATCTGCGCGGCTTTCACTTCACTGGCGATGTTTTCGCGGTGCCCGAAGGCACGCCGCTATTCGCCGGAGAGCCGGTCATGACCGTGCGCGCCCCCATCATCGAAGCGCAAATTCCGGAAACCTATCTGCTCTCCGCGCTCACTTTCCAGACGCTCATTGCCAGCAAAGCCGCGCGCATGGTGGACGCCGCCGCCGGACGCGCGGTAGTGGAATTCGGCACCCGACGCGCCCACACTCCCGAAGCCGGTGTGCTCGGCGGCCGCGCGGCCTACCTGGGCGGTTGCGCGGGCACCAGCAACACGCTGGCCGGATTCCGCTACGGCGTGCCTGTGTACGGCACCGCGGCGCATTCCTGGGTGCTTTCATTCTGCGGCGAGACGGAAGCCTTCCGTAAACTGCAACAAACGCTCGGCGCCTCCACTGTGCAACTCGTGGATACCTACAACAGCATCGAAGGCGTCAAGAAGGTGGCGGCTTTGGGCCGGCCGTTGTGGGGTATCCGGCTCGATAGCGGGGATTTCCAAGCGCTTTCGCGCGAGGCGCGCGGCATTCTGGACCAAGCCGGATTGCCGGACGCCAAGATCATGCTCAGCGGCGACCTGGACGAGTACGCCATTCGGGACTTGGTCTCCTCCGGCGCGCCTGTGGATGCCTTCGGCGTGGGCACCCAACTGGCCACATCCGCCGACGCGCCCGCCATGGGCGCGATTTACAAGCTCGTCGAGCTCGACGTCGGCTGCGGCATCAAGCGTTTCACCGCGAAGCTGAGCCCGGATAAGGCCACACTGCCCGGCGCCAAGCAGCTATTCCGTTTCGAGGGCCACGATATACTGGCGCGCTCCGGCGAGTGCAGCAATGGCCAAGCGATGCTTCGTCCGGTGCTCCTCGGCGGAAAACTGGTCGAGCCGCTGCCGGATTTGAACGCCGCCCGCACGCGCGCCGCCGACTTGATCGCCAAGCTGCCGGCGCCGCTGCACAGTCTCGAGCCCGCCGAGCCGTGGCCCGTCAGAAACAGCAAAGACTTAACCGCTCTCATTGAGCGCACCCGGAGCAATCTGGCATGAAGACCGTATTCGTGGATGTCGACACGCAGATCGATTTCCTGTTTCCGGCAGGCGCATTGTATGTGCCGGGCGCCGAACGGCTGTTGCCCGCCATCGCGCGCTTGAACCAATTCGCCGCCGCGCAGGGGATTCCGCTGATTTCCACCACCGACGCGCACAGCGAAAACGATCCTGAATTCCGCCAGTGGCCGCCGCACTGCGTAGCCGGAACCACCGGCCAGTTGAAGCCCGCGGAGACCCGGGTCGCCAATCAAATCGTCGTCGAGAAGCAGGCGTTGGATGTCTTCAGCAATCCCGATTTTCCCGCGCTGCTAGACTCTCTGGCGGCCGATCGCTATATAGTCTATGGCGTGGCCACCGACTATTGCGTGCGTTGCGCCGTGACCGGACTGCTCGCAACCGGCAAGTCCGTTGCCCTGGTGACCGACGCCATCGCCGCCGTGAGCCCCGAAGACGGCGCTCACACTATCGCGGAATTTACCTCCCGCGGCGGCTCACTCACAACAGTAAGCGAACTTACGGGAACAGAAGCGGAATGGCTAAGTTCGACGGTCAGGTAGCGCTCATTACCGGCGCATCCTCCGGCATCGGAGCGGCGCTGGCCCGCGCTTTTGCTCACGAAGGAGCGCACACCATCCTGATGGCTCGCCGCGCCGATCGCATCGAGGACTTGGCGCGCGAACTGACCGATTTGAATCGCCGGTCGATCGCGGTAACCGGGGACGTCACCCGCGACGGCGACCTGGAGCGCGCAGTCGAGCGCGCCCGCACTGAATTCGGCCGCTTGGACGTCGCCGTGGCCAACGCCGGCTTTTCGGTTGCCGGCCGCCTGCTCGACCTCACCCTGGACGATTACCGCCGGCAGTTGGAAACCAATGTCTTCGGCGTCCTGCGCACGTTGTTCGCGGCGCTGCCCGAGCTACGGAAGACCAAGGGCCGCATCGTACTGTTGGGCAGCCTCGCCGGCGCCATCTCCCTGCCGGGCGGTACGGCGTACTCTATGAGCAAGTTCGCCTTGGCCGGACTCGCCGATGGCCTCTCCCATGAACTGGCGGCTGACGGCGTCAGCGTCACCCACATCATGGCCGGATTCGTGAACACCGAGATTTACCAGATCGACAAACATGGCGCGCCCCTGCAAGATCCGAATGCGCGCTGGCCGCCCAAGCGCATCACGCTCTCCGCGGACCGGGCGGCGCGCCAGATCCTTTCCGCCGCTTACCGCCGCAAGCGCCTGCAGATCGTCACCGGACATGCCAAGGCCAGCATCTTTTTCAACCGCCTGGTTCCGGGAATCGTCTATTTCGCGATCTCCCGCGCGGTCCGCAAGATGGGCTACGCGCGCCGGAACTGAGCCGGGCGCGGGTGCCCCTACACGCTCACCACCGGACACGGAGACTGTCGGATAATGGCATACGCGTTGGTCCGCAGCCTGCCAAAAACACCCGCCGCCGACCCGCGTCCGATCACCAGCAGTCCCGCCTGGCGCCTCTCCGCCATCTCGCAGACCACCTTCGGCGGATCGCCCGGCTCGATGGCCAGTTCGGCCTCCGTGCCGAAACGTTGCTGCAGGCGGGCCAGGTCGTCCCGCACCACCACCTCCATCTCCCGCGCGTACCCGTCATCCTGCCCGGGGTCCCCTGAAGACGCCATCGCATGCACCACCGTAAGCCGTGCGCCGAACTCCTTCTGCATCGCCGTCGCCCACTCCAGGGCGCCGCAACTCCGCGGACCCAGATCGATTGCGCATACGATGTGCTGGAACGGCATCGGCGCTGCTGTCGGCATCTCCTCCAAATGCACGCCCGTCCACACCGGACAATCCGCGTCGTGCAGCACTTTGGCCGTAATGGATCCCAGAATGAATCGCCGGAACGGCCCGTAACCGTGCGTGGGCATCACGATCAAGCCGACATTCTCCGCGTGCGCGTATTCCACGATCTCCCGTGCCGGATCGCCCTCGAGCACCACCCGTTTCGCTTCCGTGCCCGCCAATTCGCCGGCCAGAAACGTCTCCAGCTCCTTCTCCACCTGGGCCGCGCGATTGGTATACAACTCGGTCAACATCGACCCGCCGATTTCCAGCGCGCCAAATTCATAGTGCGGTGGAGTCAAGACGTGCAACAGCGTCAGCTCGGAGTGGAAACGGTCCGCCAGCGTCTTGGCATATCGAGCCGCGCCCAGCGACCGCTCTGAAAAATCCACTGGCAAAAGGATCTTACTTAACGACTTCATAAAGCCTCCTGCACATGCGGCGCGCCGCCGTGTCTCCGCGTCTCCGCGCCGCTTTATTTCTGCGCCTTACTCTCCACGACGCCCAATTCCGTCAGTATCTTAGGCGCCGCATCTTCCATCGCCAGCAGGTTATGGCAGGCGCCGCAATCCTGCGTAACCTTTCGCCCATCGGCGCTGGCATGGCTGTCGTCGTGACATCGGAAACACCCCGGAGAGTCCGTGTGTCCGATGTTATTCGGATATGTACCCCATTTGATCTTCATCGCCGGGAACACATTCCGGTTGTAAATGGCGAGTACGCTCTGGGCGGCCTTGGAAACGTCCGCCTGGCGTTCCTTGTAAACTGCCGGGTAGGTATCGCGATAGAAGGCCTGCACGGCAGCGGGTATCCGGACCGCGGCGGCTTCCCGGGTGGCATAGTCCACTTTCAGGATCTCCACGCTCTTCTTGCGGGCGAACGGCAGGGTCGCGGAAAGATCCCCGGCGAACATGGCCTCGTCAACCGCCCGTTCCGGCAGCTTATAACTGTGGGACGGCCGGTTATGGCAGTCGATGCAATCCATCTCCCGGATCGACAACCCCTTGCCGTCCGCCGGCGCGCCCGCCGCAAGGTACACCGTCTTTCCGTCCGCGCCGTTGTACTCGATCCACGGGATGGTCTGGCGTTGCGGATCCGAATGCCCGTAGCGAATATGCACCCCGGGCCCCAGATGCGTTCCGTGGATTCCAATGCCCTTGTTGCCGCCGCCGATCTTCATCAGCAGCACCGTCTTGGTGAGCGAGTTATTCTCGTCGTCGCCGAAATTGTTTATGATCCGCAACCTGTCTTCGCCGTACTTCTGCGGCCAATGGCACGATTCGCAAGTCTCGCGCGCGGGACGCAGGTTGTGTACCGGCGTCGGGATAGGCGTCTCGTAAGTATGGAACATCACCGCGAAAACCTGCCGGATTCCGGAGAGCTTGCTGCGCACAAACCACGATTCGCCCGGCCCGATGTGGCACTGCACGCACTCGACGCGCGAATGCGGGGAGCTCTGATAGGCGGTGAACTCCGGCTGCATCACCGTGTGGCAGGTTTGCCCGCAAAACGAAACCGTCTCCATATAGGAAACCGCGCCGTAGGCCAACTGGCTGGCGATCACGATGTTCGCAAACGTAGTGACGCCCACGAACGTCAGCAGCCGCCGGAATTCCACGTTCTTCAAGTTCAACGGCGGAAAGCTGGCCGGATACAACCCGCGCTGCTTCTCCCGCTTGTTGCGCCGGTGGATTCCCAGCGGAATGAGGGCCAGCCCCAAAAAGAACAACACCGGGAGCAACAGGAACGCGAGAATCCCATTATAGGGATTGTGCACCCCGCCACGCATGGTGGTGGGCAGCACGAACAACCAGAACACAGTGGCGGTAGTGACCACCACCACTCCAATCAGGCTGATCCAATTGTTGCAAAGATGTACCAGCGGGGAAAGTTGGGCAGGCCATTTGCCCTTGGGTGCTTCGTTCATTTGGAGACGGTCTCCCTGCCGGCGGCGGCCCCGGCGGGGCCGTCCTCCTCCCGCCTCTCAGGCGGCGCTGCGTGCGGGTCCGGCTCTTTCACGCTAACACCCGTCAGCCACGCAGTATCCATCGGGTAAACTTCCGGATCGAAAATCACGGCATAGAAATGCCAGACCACGATCGCCAGCGTCGCCAGCACCGCCTCATAGAAATGCACAGACGTAGCCACGTCCAGCCATGTTTTGGGAAACAGGGCCAGCATCAGGTTGTTGCCCCAAAGCATCAACCCCGTGACGATCATGACAATGGCGCCCCAAACCACCGCCCAGTATTCCGCCTTTTCGATGTAACTGTGCGCGGAGCGGCCCGGCGGCGCCGACCGCAGTCCTACGTTATAGCTGAAGTTGGCCAGCGCTTCCCGCGCGTCCGCGGCCTTGGGTAAAAGCTCCATCCAGTGCCGGCGCAGCCGCCGGTTGGTTGCCAGGGAGATTACGTGTGTCAGCGTGACAGCCATGAAAACCACCGCCGCGATGCGATGCACGACACTTCTGAAGTTGCCGTCCCGCAACAGCGACAGGCGTGCCCACCACTGATCCGAGTATTTCAGCGCGAATCCGGTCCAGGCCAACATGACAAACGAAATAACGAGCAGACCGTGCTCCACCCGCTCGAACGGCAGCATGCGCACGTTTGGCCGGCTCGGCAGTTCCTCGCCGCTCAGCCGCCGCACCGCGCTGCCCCTGCGCAGCCGCAATAGCTTACGCAACCAATCGCCGCCGTTATGCAGCAGCATCAGCCCGATGGTCAGCGGGATCGTCAGCAGGTAGAACTGTCGCACCCAGCGCATTGCGGGCGCTTCCTTGCGCCCTTCCGCCACGTGCACCTGGCTGATCGCAAAACGCTTTCCAGCGCCCTGATGGCATTTGCCGCAGGTGGCCGCCAGGTTTTTCGGATTGACCTTGGAGCGCGGATCGGCCGACGGCAGAATGTTGTGTACCCCATGGCAGCTCGCGCAATTGGCCACGGTCTCGTTGCCTTCCTTCGCCGCCAGCCCGTGAAAGGAAGCGTCGAAGCTCACCACGCGGTCAGCGGGAAGTCCGAACCGGCGCGACAACTGCACGTTCCCGTGGCAACTCCCGCAAGTGTCGCGGATATTACCGGCGTAAACCGTTGAAGCCTTGTCGCTGGGCGCCAGGATGGAGTGTTCGCCATGGCAGTCCGTGCAAATGGGAGCCTGTGTGATACCTTTGGCCAGCGCCTGCCCATGCACGCTGGTGCGGAACTGGTCGGCTACCTCGCTATGGCACATGCCGCAGGTTTCCGGTACCTTCGACCGAAACTGGGCCGACTTGGGCCGCAGCATCTCGTGCGCGGCCCCGTGGCAAACACCGCAATCCGGCGCGGCCCCGTTGCCGCTCCTGGTAGCTTGCCCGTGGACTCCGCGGTCGTAATCCGCCTGCTGGCTCTGGTGGCACTGGCTGCAGACCGGTTTCGGCACATTCGCCGGATGCGGATATTCGTCATGCTTGAGGTGGCACGAAGCGCAGGCGACTGCGGCGTGCGCGCTCTTCTCCAGCTTGGCCCCCTGATCGTCATGGCAAGCCGTACACGCCGAGTTGTCCGCCGCGCGCACAGGAGGCGCGAGCGCGGCCGTGCATAACATCACCCCGGCCGCGGCCGCACAAATTCCCCATGCGCTTCTATCCGTCGGTTTCATTTGTCGTTTCCGGTTCAAGCAAGAAGACAGAAGGCAGGAGACAGAATCGCGCCGGGCAACGGGGGTTGGCGGACTTCCGACTCCTGAATTCTTAATAAGTTGGGACGTTGTTCCAGACCTGGTAAAGATAAAGGGCCGCCAGGGCGATGCCGTACACCGCCACCAGTATGGTCAGCGTCTTGCCCCATCGGTCGATCAGTGCCAGCCTGTGAGCCATGCTCATCTGTTGCATGCATGCGCCTCCCTCCAGGTGGAGCGAATCGTCTTCGTGGCTCGCGACCGATTTCCGGTAGAAAATCAGAAATACCACAGCGATGGCCAATACGCCCCAAAACAGGGCGAACGGCAGTAAGTTGACGTTCATATGACCTCCTCTTTCAGTTGAACTGAAATACGCAGATCGGTAGGACGGCTGGGCAGCGGCCGCCCGAAATCCTTGCCCGTGGCTTCTTCGATGGCTTCCACCACCAAAAGCAGGTACGCGTCCAGCGCGCATTGCACTTCGCGGCGAGGAGCGCAACTGCCGTCGCCGTCCTGCGCCGTACAGACAGTGCACACGTTCCGCCGGATGGCGTCGATGTAGTCCTCGATGTTGTCGCTATGGGTTGCCTGGATGGCTTCGGCCACCTGTGGAAACAGGCGGAACAGCGCGCACTGCCCCGGTTCTTCAAGGCCGCAGGTTCCGTCCATTCTGCGGTCCGAACATACCCCGCAAATCCGGTTGCGGACTAACCCCTCAAGCTCGGCCAACGTGCTGTCCATGTCGGATCCCTCCTGGGACATACACACCACTGCACGCCGAAGTCCAACGCGGAGATTCTGTAACTATTGTGTTTTGTGGCGTTTTGCGTCCGCCTGGGGAATCTGTGGGGATATTCGCGCAGACCCTGCAGGCTTTTTGGGGGAAATACCACGCCCAGACGCGGCCGTTTGCGGCTGGGGGACTCGCAGGGCGGCCGCTATAATTGCCAACAGAACCGTGCCTGGAGGATCGTCCGGAGAGATTAGCGGCACGATCCCCGCTTCCCAAGCGCGCGAGAAGTTCGCAGGGTCTTTGCGCGTCAGCAGAACTACCCGCTCCGGATGCGGCAGCGGTAGCGGCCTCTGGTTGAGACAGACTCATCCATCACCGGCACGCACCTTTCGGCCAGCCTCGGCATGTCGGCACGCTGAACGCACCAGGGCCCGTTGCGGACCAGTGCGTCGCGCTGGGCCGCTGCATAAGCGCGTCCATTATCGCGAGCTGAACCGTTTGCATTATGCTCGCTCCGGCCGGGGCCCTCGGCTATTTCTGCGTGTAACCTTCCAAGGTCTTGTGCTCTTTGTAGTACTTTCCGGCTTCAGGCAGTTCCTTAGGCCTCGCCTTGGAATCCAAGTGGCAATACGCGCACGCTTTCTTGGTGGCCTTAACGTACTCCGGCTTGGCGAAGGACAATGTCGAGACAGCCAGAAAACCTGCTGCCAGGACGGTGGCTGGAACGGCGTATTTAATCCGCACCATAAGACCTCCGTTCCGGTATTCTGCAATTGGATCGCCACCCAACATTAATTACATGCCTACCCTGCGCAACGCCTCAATCGCGGGCCTTACTCTCTTCGATTCGACCGTCGTTCTTGGCTCGTAGCAGTACCCCAAGGACGCCCGTGACACGCAGCCCGGCATGTTCGGCCGCCGCGCGTCCATCTCTCTCATCCAGCAGAATCAGATCTGCTGACAACTCCAATGCCAGCGCAATGGCCTCGGGCCTCACCGGGATCGAGAGTCGTTGCAAGCAGGCGCGCGATCTTGCCCTCCCGGAGCGCCTGCGGTTTGATCCAGGCGTCCTGGAATGCCTGCCGAATCTCCTTAAGGGCTATTGCGTGAGACACTCGACTGAGTTCAGACTGGACCGCGATGGGAATCCGGAGGTCGCGAAATTGGCTTCGGAGAAGATGTAAACGGCCAATAATAGCAAGGTTCGAGATCGGCGAGGTGTTACTCACTACGAGCATAGGACAGGTCTGCGGCCGTTAGGCCAAGGGAAAGCGCTCCTTGAGCATAGAGCGCGATGGCTAGTTCGGTCCGGAGCCGCTGCGGAATCTCCGCCTCGGGAATACGGAGACCCTCGATAACCGAGTCCGAGATATTCAGGTTTATCCCCATCTCATCAACATACCGCGCTTCGCTAGCCAAATGCCACTGCTGGTTATCGCTTCTCCACTTCGCGCCGGGCGACACGCGCGTGGCCGCCCCACTAACAAGGAGGCGCTTTCCGCCAGGATCTCTATTTTTCCGGCTGAACGTCAACCGGATCGTGCCGCCGCCGTTGCGCGACCGCTCCCAAGATATCCTGGCCATGGCGCGCTTCTTCAATCGAAATTCAGGAGTCAGGAGTCAGAAGCCAGCATGGCAACTGTTTGGGGCGATTCTGCCATGTTAAGATAACCTCTCGCCAGCAATGAAAAGCCTTTGCCTCAATACTGTATTCAGCTTCGCTCTGGGCCTGTTCCTGGTTCCCGCCAGCCACATCTCCGCTTTCGACCAGCCGGACCATAAGGACGATGTCCTGTTGGCCAGCATGCAACGCGAGCTGCAACGCGCCCAGACCGGCCTGGCAAAGTTGGACCCCGCGCCGTATTTTCTGAGCTATTCGGTATACGACCAGCACGTCGCGATTGTGGTTGGCAGCGAAGGCAGCCTGGTCAATTCCACGCAAGCGCGCCTGCGTACGGCGGGCGTCACCATGCGCATTGGAACGCCGGCGCTCGACAACGCGCACGAAGAAAACCGCAATTCCGCGATCGGATCGGGGATGCTCCCGCTGGCCGACGATCCGGATGCGATCGCCCACGAGTTGTGGAAGCTCACCTACGAAGAGTATCGAAAGGCATCCAAAGCTTACTTGAATGTCAAGACCGATACACAGGTGCACGCCGAGGAAGAGGATACCTCGCCCGACTTCTCGCAGGAGAAGCCGCGGACGCATGCCGATTACAGCGATCCCGGTCCCGCACCGGATGCCAAGGCGCTGGAACAATTCGTCCGGCAATACTCCGCGCAGTTCCGCAAGTATTCCTATATTTATTCCTCGGCGGTAGTGATCGCCGGGCAGCAGACGCGCCTCCACTTTGTGTCTAGCGAGGGCAGCCGCGTGATGGCGCCCGGCAGCCTCGTGCGGGCTGTCATTCAGGCGGAAACCCGCGCAGAGGATGGGATGGATTTGATGCGCGTGGAGACTTTCCAGGCGGAAAGCCTGGCGCATCTGCCGACGGAGCCCGAGATCGCGGCCCGCGTGGAAGCCATGGCCCGCGACCTGAAGGCTCTGCGCGAAGCTCCCCTGGCCGAGCCGTTCGATGGGCCGGCCCTGCTCTCCGGCCGTTCCGCCGGCGTGTTCTTCCACGAGGTGCTGGGCCACCGCGTGGAAGGCCATCGCCAGCGCGGCTTGCAGGAGGGGCAGACGTTCACCAAGAAAATCGGCCAACTGGTTCTGCCGGAGTTCCTCAGCGTCACCGACGATCCCACCTTGCGCACCTTGAACGGCATGGATCTGGGCGGCTGGTACGAGTATGACGACGAGGGCATGCCGGCCACCCGCGTCGAAGTGGTCAAGGATGGCATTTTGAAGAATTTCCTGATGTCGCGGATGCCCATCAAAGGCTTCGGCAACTCCAACGGTCACGGCCGCGCGCAAGCGGGTCTGATGCCCACCGGGCGGCAGGGCAATCTCATCGTCACTTCCTCCAGAACCGTCAAGGATTCGGAATTGCGCCAAAGGCTGCTCGATGAAGTGAAGAAGCAAGGCAAACCCTACGGCCTGTATTTCGACGACATTCAGGGCGGCTTTACGCTGACAGCTCGCGCTACGCCCCAAGCCTTCCAGGTGCTTCCGGTTCTGGTGTGGCGCGTCTATGCCGATGGACGTCCGGATGAACTGGTGCGTGGCGTCGATATCGTGGGCACGCCGCTGGCCGCGCTAAATCGCATCCTGGTCACTGGTGAGAAGATGGCGGTGTTTAACGGCATGTGCGGCGCTGAATCCGGGCAGGTGCCGGTGGCGGCCGCGGCGCCCGCCATGTTGTTCTCGGAGATCGAAGTGCAAAAGCGCGCCGGCTCGCCCGACCGCCCGCCTATCCTGCCGCCGCCCGTGGTGCAACGGTGATGCAAGTGGCGCACGCGCTGGTGCGTTTGTGGGGCAGCCCCCTTGGCAGACCCCCTGGGCGGGGCGCCGCAAACCTGGCCTCGGCAGGACGGCCTGAGAGACCGCCGCAGGCTGGGAGCCCGCCCCACAAACCGGCGGGCGCCACGTTCTGTGCGGTTGTTGCGCTACTCGCCGGCCTTCTGCCAGCCGCGTCCGCCGGACAGGAAGATCCCGTCTTGCAAGCCATGCGCGAAGAGTTGCAGCGATCCAAGTCCCAGTTGAAGCTGGATACCGTAGCGGCGCCCTACTATGTTGAATTCCGCGTGATCGACGCGGACCAGTATTCCGCGGAGGCGTCGTTCGGCGCCTTGCGAACCGATGTGCGCAGCCGTTTTCGGTTCCTGCGGGCTGTCGTTCGAATCGGCGATTATAAGCAGGATAGCTATCCCGGCAGCGGCGAGGGCATCTCCGATTTCATGCCGCTGGACGACGACATGCTGGCGCTCCGGCATCAGCTTTGGCTGGCGGCGGACCGGGCCTACAAGGCGGCCGCCCAGTCTCTCACCGCCAAGCAGGCGCAACTGAAACAATACACCGTGGATCAACCGGTAGACGACTTCGCGCATGCCGTGCCCGTGCAGTCCATCGGGCCGCTTGCCAAACTCGATTTCGATCCGCGGCCTTGGACCAGGATGCTGCAAGACGCCTCCGCCCTTTACAAGGACGACCCGCGGATTGAGGCTTTTGAATCGTCCATGAGATTCGGCGTCACAAACCGGTACTTCGTCAATTCGGAAGGCGCTGTGGTACGGAGTGGGCAAAGTCTCTACGAGATCAGCGTCAGTGGCAGCACCCAAGCCGGCGACGGCATGCGGCTGGATCGCAGCGACGGAGTTGTAGTGGCCGGCATCAAGGCCTTGCCCTCGCCCCGGGAATTCGTCGCGCGCGCCGCGGAATTGGCAGCTACCCTGCGGAAGTTGCGAGACGCGCCCGTAACCGAAGAGGAGTACCGCGGGCCGGTGCTGTTCTCCGCTAATGCGGCCGCCTCGGTCTTTGCCGACCTGGTGGGCGAAAACGTCCTGGGCGGCAAACCTGGTCTGGGCAAGAACGCGCGCACCACTGGCGCGTTCGCCGCCAGCTACAAGAGCCGCGTGCTTCCCGAGTTTCTTTCGGTGACGGACGATCCCACGATATCTTCTTTCCGCGGTCAAGAGCTTTTGGGCTATTACCAGATCGACGATGAGGGTGTTCCGGCGCAGAGAGTCCCCGTGATCGAACACGGGACGCTCGTGAATTACCTGATCGGCCGTGAGCCGATTCGAGACTTTCCCGCGTCCAACGGGCACGGGCGGGCCGCCATTCCGGCCAATCCCCCAGGCCCCAGCTTGGGCAATTTGATTGTGCTCTCCGCGCAACCCGTTTCCCAGGAAGAATTACGGAAAAAGCTCATCGAATTGTGCCGGCAACGCGACCTTCCGTATGGCTACTTCACCGAGACTCTCGGCCCGCGATTGACGCCCCGCCTGTTCTACAAGGTTTGGGCCAAAGATGGACACCAGGATCTGGTGCGCGGCGCCATCTTCGGAGATCTGGATACGCGCGCGTTGCGCAGCGGCGTAATCGCCGCTGGGGACGATGTGTATGTCGAGAGCCGTTCGCTGAACATTCCGCATAGCATTGTGGCTCCTTCGATTCTGTTCGACGAATTGGAAGTAAAACGCGCCACCACAAACAAAGACAAGCTTCCCGAATATCCGGCGCCGTAAGTGGGGCGGGCTCTCCGCCTGGCAGGCGGCAGTTTGTGGAGGTGGTCGATGATTTTCCTGAAGAATGCCGTCATGTGCTGGAGACGCTGGGCCGTGTTTATCACCGCGACGGGCTGGCGCGGGAACAAAAACTGTCACCGGAAGAGAGGCTGCGCTTCCATCAGCAGCATAGCGGGGCGTTGATGAGAGGGCTGCATGCGTGGCTGGAGGCGCAGTTGGCAGAGCATAAGACGGAACCGAATTCCGGGCTGGGCAAAGCCATCTCTTACCTACTGAAACACCGGCCGAAGCCGACTCTTTTTCTGCAAGCAAGCGGCAGTGGGGCAGTTTGGTTTTGTGGGGCGGGCAATTCTGCCCGCAGCCGGCTTTCAGCCGGCTCTGGCCGCCTAAAAGGCGGCCCGCGGCCAAGACTGGCCGCCCCACAAGGCAAACTGCCCCTCTACGCACCAACCGGACGCGCCAATCGACAATAACATTGTCGTGCTCTCCGCGCGGAACGCCAGCCTGCGTGGCCGATAGGGGCGCGCCGATCTGCGCGTGGCGGACATCTGGCGCCGCGGTCGAGGCTTGACGGCAAAAGGAGAGAGCGTGTATACTCCTTTCCTAGATAGGAGAGGGCCTTTGACGAAACCGGTTGAACTCCCGCAGGGCACACTCGAGATGCTCATCCTCAAGGCAATCTCGCTCGGTCCGCTGCATGGCTACGGCATCCTGCTGCGCATCCAGCAGATCTCCGGCGAGCGCCTCGAAATCCTGCAGGGTTCCTTCTACACCGCCATCTATCGTCTTGAGCGCCGGGGCTGGATCAAAGGCGAGTGGGGTGAGTCGGAGAACAATCGCCGCGCCCGCTTTTACTCGCACACCGCTGCCGGTACGCGTCAACTCAAGGCCGCGACCGCCAAATGGACCGACATGGCCGCTGTCGTCGCCAGCATTCTCGACAAGAAGGCGGACGAAGTATGAGTCGCCTCGCGGCAATTTGCAAGCTCTGGCAATCCATCGCGCCGCGCATCCACAGCGACGTCGAAGAAGAGTTCCGTTCTACCCTCGAAGCCTACCAGGGGGACTTAATCCGCCAGGGCCTCCCCGAAGAAGAAGCGCGCCGCAGAGCCCGCATCGACCTCGGCCAGCCCGCCGCGCAAAACGAAAACTACCGCGATGCCATCGGCCTCCGCTTCTTCGATGAGTTGGGGGGAGACATCCGCTACGGCATCCGCGCCCTGCGCCGCAACCCTGGCTTCGCCGCCATCGCCGTGCTCTCCCTCGCGCTCGGCATCGGCGCCACCACGGCGATGTTCTCGCTCATCTACGCCGTCCTGCTGCACCCGTTTCCCTACGCCGGCGCCGACCGCATCGTGAACCCCGTCATGATCGACCACCAACATCCTGACGAGTGGTCCTGGTTTGTCCTCAACCAGGCACAGTTTGACGACCTGCGCCTTGCAGCCCCAGTCGATTCGGCGCTGGGCTTCAACCCCTCGCACATGGAGATCACCGGCGGCGGACTGCCCGAAGACATCTCTGGCGTCTACCTCACCGAGAATGCCGGGACTTTCTTTGGTGTGCGCCCGCTTCTTGGTCGCAACATCGAGCCGTCCGACGCAGAGAACGGCGGCCATGCCATCGTTGTTCTCAACTACCGCTTCTGGCAGCGCCACTTCGGCGGCGATCCCCACATCATCGGGCAAACGCTGGAAATCAATCGCGCCCCCTACACCATCGTCGGGGTCATGCCGCGCAGCTTCGCATTCAATGACACCACCGACGTCGGCGATGTCTACCTGCCGGGCAGCCTGATGCGGAATCTCGCCAACGTTCCCTACCTGGCCTACATACCGTGGCTCAAACTCCGGCCCCACGCCACGCTTGCCGCGGCCAACGCTGCGCTGGAGCCCATAGTGCGCCAGTTCGCGAAAGAGCATCCCGAGCGATTTTCCGATCGCTGGCATCTCGCGCTCCAGCCCATCATTGTGCCTTTCCAACAGGGAACCGGCCACACCCTGACGCTTCTTCTCGCCGGCGTTGTGCTCCTGCTGATCATCGGCTGCGCCAACTGCTCAATCCTTCTGCTGGCCCGGGGCCGCACCCGCCAGCATGAGCTCGCCATCCGCAGTGCGATCGGCGCCAGCCGCTGGCGCATCGTCCGCCAGTTGCTCGTCGAAGCCATCGTCATCTCCTGGACCGGCGCCGTCCTTGGCGTTGCTGCGTCGTACTGGCTTGCAAAGCTTCCCTTGTTGCTTTCTCCGGATTCATTTCCCGCCGAATCCGTCATTCGCATCAACGCTCCCATCCTGGCGTTCTCTGTCGCGCTCGCGCTGCTCTGCGGCGTCCTCTTCGGTCTGGTTCCTGCATTGCGTCTCTCGCGTCACGACTCCGCGCGTATGCTCCCCGGCAGGGGCGTTGCCGCGGCTCCCGCAAGGCATCGCTGGAGCGTCCTCATCGCCGCGCAAGTCGCGCTCACGCTTCTTCTCATGGCCACTGCGGGCAACGCCATCCACGGCTTTCTCGGGCTCATGCAGATGCCGCTTGGCTACGATCCGGCTAATGTCATGAAGCTCGGTATCATGCTGCACGTCCACGACTCAGGCGAATGGAGCCGCATTCAGTCGCGCGAGGCGCGCACCGCTTACATCGAGCAGCTCCGGGAGAAGGTCGCATCCGTCCCCGGTGTCTCCACGGTCGCTGTCGCCGCCGATGCCACGCCGCCCTATCCTGGCGCTGAGATCTCCTTCACCATCGACGGAAACCGCGATGGCGAGCAGCCGCAGGCCCGGGTGATGCTGGTCGGCCAGCGATATTTCGCTGCGCTCCGCATCCCTTTGCTTCAGGGTCGCGTCTGGAATACGGATGAAAACACCCGCGGAGACTTCATCGCGGTCGTCAATCACGCTTTCGCGACGCGCTATCTCTTGTCGTCCAATGCCGTGTCCAATGCCCTGGGCCGGCGGCTGCGCATTCCCGCTCTCACAGGTCAGGCTCGCTACGCGGCCGCCTCTGCGCAAAGCACCGCCTGGCGGCGGATCGTCGGCGTCGTCGGCGATGCGCGCAACGCCGGAGTCGATCGCCCCGTCGTCCCCGCCATCTACGTTCCGTACACCACCGTGATGCCGCCCTACGTTCAGTTCTTCGTCCGCACCCAGGGCGATCCGCTTGCCAGCCTGCACTCCATCCGCGCCGCCATCGCATCCGTCGCTTCCGACCAGCAGATCTCCAGCGGCTCATTCAACGGCACCTTCACCCTCAACGAAGCCATCCAGCGCGACGAACAATACCGCCGCCAGCGGCTCTTCTCCATATTGTTTGGCGTCTTCTCTGCCATGGGGCTCGCGCTCGCGCTGATCGGCATCTTCAGCGTCGTCGCCTACAGCGTCGCGCAGCGTACTACGGAGTTCGGCGTTCGCCTGGCGCTCGGCGCGCCGCGCGCGCACGTCCTGTGGGTCGCCGCGCGGCTCACCCTCGTCAGCGCGACCGCGGGTATGGTCCTCGGTCTTGCCTTGGACAGCTTTCTCGGCGCCATCCTCGCCCACTGGATGCAAGGCGCCTTTGCCGCTGGCAGCCTGTTCGCAGCCGCCGCGCTCCTTGCTCTCAGCGCACTGCTCGCCTGCCTGTTGCCCGCGCGCCACGCCATCTCCGTCCCACCCGGCGAGGCTCTCCGCTATCAATAAAGCGTGTCCCAGTCGACCAGAGCGCTGGTGCCTCCGATTCTTACGCACGGCTCTCTAAAGCTCAGAGCTTCGGCCAGCGACACGAAGCCGACGCAGAGATGTTCCCGTTCCTGTTGGGTCGCCAGCAGGTCCGTTGCCGATCCGCCCCAACGGTCCGGACGCCAGACCAGCACCACCTCGATCTCTCGCCGGCGAGCGGCTTCCAGCAGTTTCTCGCGAGCTTGCTGCTGTGCCGTGCCGGAACTACTTCCCGGACCTGCATCGCAATAGTCCAGCTCCGCCGGGCAGCATATTCCCGCAAGGCGTGACTCTGCATCGGAAAAATCTGCTGATCATTGGTGGAAACACGAGCGTATGTTCCATCTCCAACGAACTGCCATCCAACCGATAAACGCACCGGCCGCTGCGCTCCTGCAGGCCCAAGATCCGGCGCAGTTGGTGGGTGATTTCTCCGCTCACTCGTAATACCGTGGGCAGCTTCTGGCGCGCTTGGCAGTAGCCGCCCGTAAACGCGAGGAAATGCGCCGCCACCGCACGCGCCGGCAGTTCTGCAACAACGGCTGGGCCGTTCCTTGGATCGGCAGTTGCAACGCCGCCGCTACACAGCACCAGTTGCGCACTGTACATCCCGCGCCGGCCGCGCAGGCCAGCTTGTTCCCGGAAGTACTCGACCGCACCAACCGACAGAGCCCGGCGGTACAGATCCGGGATGTTAGCCAAATTGGGGGAGGCCATATCCCAAAACGTGCACTGCAGCCGAGCAATCCTGCTCGATGAATTCCCGACGCTACCAGATATCGCTTCTTCGCCGTGCCAGTGAGCTGTTCTCAACAACTGCTCGCGTCGGATTCCAAGGGTCGCCACTTCAGCAATAACATCCGCAACGGCTTGTTTTTTCAACGAGTTGCCGACCGAAGGCCGACCGAAACCGAAGAAAGCTAAGTGGCATTGGGCAATTCTGCCCGTAGTCGGCTCTGGCCGCCCAAAAAGCGGCTGCGGCCAAAATTGGCCGCACCACGAGGCAAACTGACCCACTACCAACAATTTAGACCTTGATCGTTCCGGCCCTTGGGCGATTTGCCGCCAACCCGCCAGTCGAAGCCCCCGGCTGACGCGCGGTCCACATACTCCTCGGCCGTCGATTGATTAATTCATTGAAATCGGCCGCTGTGTAGCCGTCCACGCATTTTACGGAATGAAATACCACCGGGATATCTTGCTTTTACTATAATTATTTTCCCCATTACTGCTTTGCGCAGATAATTTTAGCCATGGCTTGAATCGTTTAGCCGGAACGCCCCGCATGACGCGCCGCTGCTGCCGCTATCTTGAAGACGGAAAGGGAGGTTCCGCAAGGTTGGGGCCTCAAGGGCACAAACGGCAATGGATCCGATCATCATCATTTACGGCCTGTTCTGGACGTAAAAACCACGACAAATAACCTACCTGCGCGCTTTAAATCGCGCTTTAAAACACAATTACGCTAAAATGATTGCCACATTCACACCAAAAACTGGTATGATTCCTTGGGGATGCTCAGACAGGGTATCCCCAAAGAATACCAAACCGGACATACCCCAGACCGCAAGGCCGGGCAGGGATTGATGAGGACCAGGTTTTTGGCCTCTCTAATATCGATAATCCCGCTCGCCGGAACGCTGGTGCGCTTCGTTCCGCCGCCCAGGATGCCGCCCCTGGCAACACGCGGCCAGAGAAGCGTTCGCGCGGATCTCCTCACGGCACAGCTCAAACAATCCGGCCAGGTGTACCGCACCGGCGATTTCCATAACGCCGCCACGCTTGCCCTGCAAGGTTACCGCGATGCGCTGCGCGCCGGCGAACCGCAACTTGCGTCGCGGTTCCTCAACAATCTGGGCGGTTGCCGGTTCGCTTTGCACCAGTATCGGGAGGCGCTACAGGTATATTTGGAAGCACGCAACTTGGCGGAATCCACGCATGATAATGCCGGCGCCGCAAACCTGGACTTCAATATCTCTTCCCTCTATTCCCGTCTTGGACAAATGGACGCCGCCACCGAGGCCATCGGCCGCGCGTCGGCGCGTTTGTCCGGTGCGGAGCGCCTCGCGCAGCTCCCCCAACTGCTGACCCACCTGGCTGGCCTCCAGGCCGACCAGGGACATTTACCGCAATCCTTGGACTTGTATAGGCGAGGGATTGCTGCATCCGACCGCGCGGGCAACCTGGAGATGTACGCCTTGGCCTGGAACTGCTTGGGCTATGTATACCTTGAAGACAAACAACTTCCACAAGCAGAGCATGCCCTCCTTGAAGCCTACCGCGTACGCAAGCTCAACCATCTGCGCAGCGTGGAAAGCAGCTACCGGAACCTGGGAGTGCTTCGTTTGGACCAAGGCGACGCGCGTTCGGCATCCCTACTGCTAGATCGGGCCTTGGCGCTTTCCGGACAGCCGGGCGGCCTCCGGCCGAACTGGGAGGTGTATTATGCGCGTGGCAGCGTGCGCCTGCACCAGAACCGTCTTCAGGACGCTCTGGACGATCTCCGCATTGCCGCGCGCCTGGCCCGCAACTGGCGCCGGGAGGCGATCCCCGACGACGCCACCCGGGTCAGCACCGAGAACATCGTTCAGAAGGTCCATTCCGCGCTGGTGGAGGCCGGAAACAAGTTGTACTTCGCAACTCATCGCCGCGCCTTGGCGCAAGAGACTTTCGAGTCAGCGGAGGCCAACCGGGCCGCTAGCCTGCGCGCGCTGCTGGCGGAGCCGCGGGATTGGCGGCGCAGTCTGCCTGCGGAATATTGGGAGACGCTGCAGAAGCTCGAATCCGCCGAGGCGGAATTGCTGCAATCTCCGGGAGTGCCTTACGGGCCGCTGAGCGAACGGGTTCGGCGGTTGCAAGGCTCGCTGATCCAGTGGGAGTCTCGTGCCGGATCGAACACCGACGTGGAATTGCCCGATCTTCTCGAACACACGCGCCGCAACCTTCCTTCGGACGCCGCCTTCCTGGCGTTTCACCTCGGATCGCCCGACTCCTATCTTTGGGCTGTATCGCGCGAGCAGTTCGCGCTCTATCGCCTGCCACCCGGCCCGGAGATCGGCGCGCTGGCAGCCGGTTACAGCAAGGCCGTTCGTCAGGGAAGCGCAGCCGGCCAGTTGGCCGGCTCCAGGATATTTCGTATGTTGTTTGGACAACTCGATCCGGCGTTCAAGAAGAAACCGCGGTGGCTGCTGGCGCTGGACACGCAATTGTTCGAGTTGCCGTTCGCCGCGCTGATCGAAGAGAACGGCGCGCGTGGCCCGGTATTCCTCGCCGAGCGTCATTCTCTGCAGATCGCCTCCGGCGCAGGAATGCTGTCGAGGGCAAGCCTGGACCGCCGCTTCTTCGACGGCCCGTTCGTCGGCGTAGCCGACCCCGTTTACAACACAGCCGATGCGCGATGGAAAGGCTCCCTACCCGCCTCCTTTCTGGGCCTCTTCACCGCGCACGCGGACGATTCTACGGCCGGCGATCTGAATTTGGCGCGTCTCGCCGGCAGTGCGCGGGAGGCGGCCGCTTGCGCCGCCGCCTGGAGCGGCTCACGAACATCCACCTTGCTGGAAGGCGCGGCGGCTTCCCGCCAGGGTCTGCGCGCGGCACTCAACGGCCATCCAGCCGTGCTGCACTTTGCGACGCACTTCTTGCATCCCGCTCTCGATCCCGGCGGCAACGCCCGATCCGGGTTTATCGTGCTAAGCCTCACGCACAGCGGACAGCACGAGGTCCTCAGCCCAGCCGAGATCGCCACCTGGAATCTGGACGGCGCCCTGGTTGCGCTGAGCGGTTGCAGTTCCGGATCGGCCAATGTGCTGCCCGCTACCGGTTTGATGGGCCTGACGCGTGCGTGCCAGGCTGCCGGAGCCAGTGCCGTCGTGGCTAGCCGTTGGCCGACTCCGGATGATGCCGGAGCGCTCTTTCTCTCATTCTACGGCCATTTGCGCGCGGCCCCCCAAGATGGGCCCGCCGTCGCGTTGCAACGCGCCCAAATCGACATGCTGCGGGCTCACACGTGGCGATCGGACCCGCTCTACTGGGGCGCTTATTTCGTTACGGGGAACCAACCATGACGGCAAACGGTATTGCTGAAGACACTGCCATCGACCGGCCGGTTTGCGCTCAGCCCGGCTGGGCCGAGCTGGTCGAAAAAATCAGGCGCAACGATCCCAATGGATTGGAGGAATTGTACCGGGTTTTCTCGCGGGGTGTGCGCTTTTATCTGTGCAGGCAACTCGGTCCCCAGGATCTGGACGACCGGGTCCACGACACTTTCATAGTCGTCGCGCAAGCCATCCAGCGGGGAGAACTGCGCGAACCGGACCGCCTGATGGGGTATGTGCGGACCATTGTCCGCCGGCAGGTCGCCGCCCAGATCGAGGATAATGTTCTCAGCCGCAGGCAACAGTTCGATCTGGATTGGGGACTCGCCGTCAAGGACACCGGCAGCAATCCGGAACAAGCGGCCATCCGGCAGGAGAATCAGCAGTTAGCCGTCAGAGTATTAAAGAGTATTGCCCCGCGGGACCGCGAAATTCTGATACGATTCTATCTTTGGGAACAGCCAGCGGGCCAGATCTGTACGGAGATGGGGTTGACGGACACCCAGTTCCGGCTGCTTAAGTCGCGCGCCAAGGCCCGTTTCGGCGAACTCGGGAGAAGAAAGGTTACAAAACGTCTAGTACCTTTTGCTGAGAACAATTGGAGGGAAATACCACTGAAGGAATAGGTGATGGTATTTGTCTTCAGAAAGAACGGTACAGCCCGTGCAGTTCGCCGACAATCGTCACGCCACCGACGACGTGCTGGAGCGATATTCAATGGACTGCCTGGCTGAGCCGGAGTTGGCCGAGTTTGAGGAACACCTGATGGTGTGCGAACCCTGTCAAGACAGACTAGCTATGGAGGACAGCATCAGGCGGCGCGTGCGCGATGGGGCTGCGATACTGCAGCGGCCTCGTGCCGCGGCCTTGTGGCGATTGCCAAAGTTCGCTTGGTCTCTGGGTCCGGTTGCGCTGGGCCTGGTGGTGTTCGCGGCAAGCCAATGGCCGTCCTTACGCCCTTCCACTGCGCCGCCGGTCGTGATTCTGCTTCGGACCACGCGTGGCGCGGAGAACTCAACGTTTGCCACCGCGCCCGCCGGCAAGGCTCTCACCTTGACGCTCGATCTGGCAGGCGTGCAGCAAATCTCCGTATACACGCTCGAAATCGTAAATGCCGGTGGGCATCCCGCGTTTCAATCCAAAGGTTCTCCCCAGGACAACAAATTGCAAGCCACGCTCACTCGTGGTTTGGCGGCCGGCGCGTATTTTGTCCGGGTGTACACTCCCGCGGGGGAATTGCTCCGGGAATACACGCTCACCGTGCGCGGCTGACGGCCGAAGAAATTCAGCCGCGGGTCAAGATGTCCGCTGCAAACCAGGTAGTGCAGGCGGTCTTCCAGCGCATCCTTCACGCGGGCGTTCCAGACCGTCTTGAGAGATGGCTGCGGCCAAAGATTGAATCATTGGGCAAGAACTTAGCCTCGTCAGGGGAATTTGTGGGTTATTTGCGGGTTCAATAGTGCTGGCTCCTACTTAAACGCGAAGAGAATCTGAAAATCGAACAACGCTTCCGCCTGCGCGATCTGCTCCGGTACAACCTGAGAACCGTCCGCGCTTACCTTCTCAAGGAAGCCTTTCTGGGATTACAACTCGGCAGCCTGGGCCGGCAGTTCTTCGATGAGTGGCGCCGGCAAACGATGCGTTACCGCATCGAACCCATGAAGAAGATCGCCCGGTCCCCTCGCCAACACCGCGAGTTGATCCTCAACTATTTCCGCGCCCAAAAGCTCTTTTCCAGCGGCGTCGTGGAGGGTCTGAACAACAAGGCCAAAGTCACCATGAGAAAATCTTACGGCTTCCGCACCTTCCGGATCCTCCTCTATCACTCACTTGGCAAGCTGCCCGAGCCCGAGTCTACCCACGAATTCTTCTAACGAGCAAAAATTGTGGTGTTGAGGACTATCTTCACCGATGCGGACGATAACCGGGCGGCGAGCTTCGGATGGCCTCGGTCAGGACTTCCCTCCTCTGGGGAGCCGGGCTTACGGCGGGCGTCCACTTCGGAGAAATATTTCCGCAGCTCCGCCATTTGTTCCTGGCGCCGTCGATCGGAGAGCGGCGGGGGTTCGATGGCGCGGACGCTGATGGCTGCATTTTCCAGCGCGCGGCGTCCCAGCAGGCCCTCGATGACCGCCTTCTGGTCGAGGGATAGGTCTTTGGCATTGCGGATCATGGATGGAACCCGATTATATTATGACCGATTGGATCGCACAGCGCAGTTTTGGTCGGCAGAAGTTAGGAGGCACTGCGGAATTTTCGCCGAAGTTGAGCCGACCAGGGGTCCGCCCTACCGAGCATTCACCTGCATCACCGCGTCCGATTATATTAGATACCAATGCCAGAGATGCTCGCACGCCAAGCCGCGCCGCGGATCCGCTGGTATATATGCGGGCTGCTGTTCTTCGCTACCACCATCAACTACGTCGACCGGCAGGTGCTTGGGCTGCTCAAGCCAGTGCTCGAGAAGGAACTCAGATGGCGGGAGGCGGACTACGGCTGGATCGTCTTCGCGTTCCAATTAGCCTATGCCCTGATGATGCCCTTCGCCGGCCGCCTGATCGACTGGGCGGGCACGCGCCTGGGCTATGCGGTTTTCGTGGCGCTATGGAGCGTGGCGGCCATGGGGCACGCGCTGGCGCGCAGTGCAGTAGGGTTCGGAGTGGCACGCTTCGCCCTGGGGCTGAGCGAGTCCGCGAACTTTCCGGCGGCCATCCGTACGGTGGCGGATTGGTTCCCGCAGCGCGAGCGCGCCCTGGCCACAGGCATCTTCAACAGCGGCGCGAATATCGGTGCGATTCTGGCTCCGTTGGCGGTCCCGTATCTGGCGCTGCACTATGGCTGGCGCTCCGCGTTCATCGTGACGGGCGCAGCCGGCCTCGCGTGGGTGGTGGTGTGGTGGTGGTCCCTGCGCGGGCCACGGATGCCGGCGCCCCCGCCATCGCCCGAAGAAGAAGAAATGGCGCGTCCGTCGCTGGGCAGCCTGCTGACCAGCCGCGCGGCATGGGCATTCATATCAGGCAAGTTTCTGACCGATCCGGCCTGGTGGTTCTACCTGTTCTGGCTCCCGGGATTTTTCAATCGCGTGTATGGGCTGGACCTGGCGCATTTGGGATTGCCGATCATCGTGGTATACCAGGCGTCTGCGGTGGGATCGATCGGGG
>DATNMW010000021.1:0-3486 GCA_035602155.1 Bryobacteraceae bacterium
GGCAGCTGGCGCCTCGGTCTCGCCGATCCGAAAGCCAAGGCGGCGGGCGAGCACGCTGCGCCGGGGCGGCTCACGGCACCCATGCCGGGCAAGATCGGGGCGTTGCTGGTCGAGCGCGGCGACAAGGTGAAGCGCGGCCAAATCCTGCTGGTGCTCGAGGCCATGAAGATGGAGCATGCGGTGGCGGCGCCCGCAGACGGGGTGGTGGCGGAACTCCATTGCGCGGCAGGAGACCTGGTGGGCGAGGGGGCGGCGCTGCTGTCGGTCGTCTCCGACGGGCCCATCGGCAAGCGGCGCGGCAAGGAGAAGGCATGACGAGATTGCCCAAGGCGGTGCGCGTCAACGAGGTCGGTCCGCGCGACGGGTTACAGAACGAATCCAAAACCGTGCCCACCGTGGTCAAGATCGCTCTGATCGAGCAGCTCGCCGATGCCGGGTTGAAAGCGATCGAGGCCGGCAGCTTCGTCTCGCCCAAATGGATCCCGCAGATGGCCGATACATCCGAGGTGCTGAAAGGCCTCAAGCCGCGTGCTGGCGTTTCCTATCAGGTCCTGGTGCCCAATATGAAGGGTTTCGAGGCGGCCAAGGCGGCCCGGGTCAAGGAGATCGCGGTGTTCGCCGCCGCCTCCGAAACCTTCTCCCGCCGCAACATCAATTGCGGTATCGCGGAAAGCCTTGCGCGTTTCCTTCCCGTGGCCGAAGCGGCGAAGCGCGCGGGCATGCGCATGCGGGGCTACATCTCCTGCGTCGTCGACTGCCCCTATGACGGGCATGTCGAGCCCCGGGCGGTGGCATCCGTGGCGGAAAAACTCCTGAAGCTCGGCTGCTACGAAATCTCGCTCGGCGATACCATCGGCACCGGCACGCCGGCGCGGGTATCCAAGATGATCGAGGCGGTGGCGAAGAAAGTGCCGCTGAAGCGCCTCGCCATCCATTGCCACGACACATACGGCCAGGCGCTGGCCAATATCCTGGCCGCGCTCGAATGCGGCGTTGCGGTGGTCGATAGCTCGGTGGCGGGCTTGGGCGGCTGCCCCTACGCGCCGGGCGCGGCGGGCAATGTCGCGAGCGAGGACGTGGTCTACATGCTCGACGGGCTCGGCATCAAGACGGGCGTCAATCTCGGGCGGCTCGCCGCGGCCGGCCGGTTCATCTGTGCGGCGCTGGGGCGCGAGCCCGCTTCAAAATGCGCCAAGGCGCTGGCCTCCAAGGCGGCGTGATGGCACTCAATTTGATCAAGATGGCGGTCGGGGTATCCGACATGGCCGAGCTCAAGAAATTGCAGAAGCAGCGGCGCAAAGAGCGCGGCCGCGCCTGTTTCTACACCCGCAACACGCCGAAGCGTGCCGAGGAGCTGCTCGATGGCGGCTCGATCTATTGGGTGATCCGGCGCCAGGTGATGGCGCGCCAGCGCCTCAAACGCATCGGCCACGCCATCGGCAAGGATGGCAGGCGTTATTGCGCGATCGATTACGAAATGAAGCTCATTCCGGTGATGCCCCGGCCCTACCGCGCCTTTCAGGGCTGGCGCTATCTCACGCTGGCGAATGCGCCGCCCGACCGGCCCAAGGGCGTCGATTCAGGCGAGAAACTGCCGCCCAAGCTGGCTCGGGAATTGCGCGAGCTGGGGCTGCTATAGCGCTCAAAATACAGAATGTATATGGAACAATAGGTTAGCCGAAGCCGACCGCCGGCCCCGCGAATCGTTTCCAGAACCGACCTGTGGACAGCTTGAATTGCGGGCATGAAAACCACGGAAAGGCTGGACAAGTGCGGTCTTGGGGGCCTATACCATGCGCCCGGTCGCCCGACGGGGCGATCTCCGCGAACCAAGTAGTGCCGCCACGCAGCGGTCTTGCTGCTGGGGGTTTTGTCGGCTCATCCAAGCCGCCGTTCATCGGCGTCGAGCCGGTTGCTGGTTCGCCGTCTGGTTTTCGAATCAGGCGCTCGGTCTTTGACATCGTTGAGAAGAGGAAGGGATGCGCAGGCGGCGGCGCCATTCGGCGCCGTACGAATGCGCATCAATTGGAATGTCAATTCCGACCGATGACAATCGTACGGAGCCAGGACTTTGCCGGTCGATCCCGAAAGGGAAAAACCGGCGAGGCTAATTTGAGAGTTTGATCCTGGCTCAGAACGAACGCTGGCGGCATGCCTAACACATGCAAGTCGAACGCACCGCAAGGTGAGTGGCGCACGGGTGAGTAACGCGTGGGAACCTGCCCTGGAGTGGGGGATAACCGAGGGAAACCTCGGCTAATACCGCATACGTCCTTAGGGAGAAAGATTTATCGCTCTAGGAGGGGCCCGCGTCGGATTAGCTAGTTGGTGAGGTAACGGCTCACCAAGGCAACGATCCGTAGCTGGTCTGAGAGGATGATCAGCCACACTGGGACTGAGACACGGCCCAGACTCCTACGGGAGGCAGCAGTGGGGAATATTGGACAATGGGGGAAACCCTGATCCAGCAATGCCGCGTGAGTGATGAAGGCCTTAGGGTTGTAAAGCTCTTTCGGCGGGGACGATGATGACGGTACCCGCAGAAGAAGCCCCGGCTAACTTCGTGCCAGCAGCCGCGGTAATACGAAGGGGGCAAGCGTTGTTCGGAATTACTGGGCGTAAAGGGCGCGCAGGCGGCCATCCTAGTCAGGCGTGAAAGCCCCGGGCTTAACCTGGGAATTGCGTTTGATACTTGGTGGCTGGAGTTCGGGAGAGGATGGTGGAATTCCCAGTGTAGAGGTGAAATTCGTAGATATTGGGAAGAACACCGGTGGCGAAGGCGGCCATCTGGACCGAAACTGACGCTGAGGCGCGAAAGCGTGGGGAGCAAACAGGATTAGATACCCTGGTAGTCCACGCTGTAAACGATGTGTGCTAGACGTTGGTGGGCCTAGCCTGCCGGTGTCGCAGCTAACGCAGTAAGCACACCGCCTGGGGAGTACGGCCGCAAGGTTAAAACTCAAAGGAATTGACGGGGGCCCGCACAAGCGGTGGAGCATGTGGTTCAATTCGACGCAACGCGAAGAACCTTACCAGCTCTTGACATCCCTGGACGGTACTCAGAGATGGGTACCTCCCCGCAAGGGGCCAGGAGACAGGTGCTGCATGGCTGTCGTCAGCTCGTGTCGTGAGATGTTGGGTTAAGTCCCGCAACGAGCGCAACCCTCATCTTCAGTTGCCATCAGGTCAAGCTGGGCACTCTGAAGAAACTGCCGGTGACAAGCCGGAGGAAGGCGGGGATGACGTCAAGTCCTCATGGCCTTTATGGGCTGGGCTACACACGTGCTACAATGGCGGTGACAATGGGATGCGAAGGGGCGACCCTTGGCCAATCTCAAAAAGCCGTCTCAGTTCGGATTGTTCTCTGCAACTCGAGAGCATGAAGCTGGAATCGCTAGTAATCGCGGATCAGCACGCCGCGGTGAATACGTTCCCGGGCCTTGTACACACCGCCCGTCACACCATGGGAGTTGGTTTTACCCGAAG
>DATNMW010000022.1:0-10836 GCA_035602155.1 Bryobacteraceae bacterium
CGTCCGGGAGAGCCACGGCGTAGCTCCCCGGGCCGGCGCTGAAGCTTCCTATCAGCCGATTGCTCGCGGTGCCGATAACCGACACCGTGGAGTTGGCGTCGCAACAGACCGGCACGTAGGCGGTGGTAGTAGCGGCCGTGAGCGATGCGCACCAACCGGCCAGACAGTAAACATATGTTACAAATCTTATAATAGTCTTCATAGTCTTTGTCTTTCCGAAAGTTAGGAGGAAGTTAGGAGGATGACGCTACATGGAACCGGCGGAATCGCGCACTTAACCCGCGAACCGCCCCCCGATTGGCGCCATACAGCGTCACTGGGCATTCCTCCCGGCACGCAAACGCGATGCCTGGTGTCGATTCTCGGCGATTTCGCGCCGATTTGCAATACTCTCGATCTGAACTGCATCTGAATCGTTAA
This sequence comes from Bryobacteraceae bacterium, assembly GCA_035602155.1. GTDB lineage: Bacteria > Acidobacteriota > Terriglobia > Bryobacterales > Bryobacteraceae > Bog-159. Next base: position 421 of record DATNMW010000022.1, read on the forward strand.
GTTACTGAAGAAAGTGAAGGATGCGCACGCATCTGTACCGGCCGCGGGCGTGTTACCATCCGGTAGATGGCAAAAATCACTGCAATTAACAACGGGCCGATCCGCATCGAAGGCGAATTTACAATTCACGACCCGCAGGGCGTCGAATTCGGCCTGGCGGGACGCACCGTAATTTCGCTGTGCCGTTGCGGGCAATCCGCCAACAAGCCGTTTTGCGACGGCGCGCACGCGCGCACCGGTTTCCAGGATACCTGCGTGGCGCGCGAGCTGCCGCCCCCCAAACCGAAGCCGATGTAGTGCGGCCGCCGATGGTAGGATCGGGGTATGCGACTCCTCCTTTTTATAGTATTCGCCCTGGGCGCGAATGGGCAACAGGGGTTTCAGCCGGGCAAAGGATTTCCGCCGGAGATTGCCGGCTCACCTTAAAGGCGGACGAGGCCGTCCCGATGCACGACGACGTGGATGCGCTGGCCGTGTGCATTCAGGAGTGCCACTTGCGGTTCACGGAGCCCGACGGCCGCATTCAGGACGTCCATATGGAAAGCGGCGAAACGCGCTGGCTTTATGGCGATGCGCATTCGGCCGGAAACCTGAACACGAACCCGATGGAGATGCTGTTTATCGAGGTAAAGGCCGCGAGTAAAGATCGATGATGCGCTCGATGGCCCGCCGGCAGACGGCGCAGAAACCGCCTTCGTCGCGCGTGAACATGATGCAATCCGCCTGCGGGCGGTAGTAGCCGCGGCCCTCATACATAGCGCCTTCAAATGCCCCTACGGAGCGCCCGTGCGCGCCTGAAACGAGCAGCGCAGTCGTCTTTTCGCGCTCTTCGCGGAACAGCGCCTCCATCTCCTCTTCGGGCCGATGCGCGGCGCGAATCTGCCGGCGGCGGGCCTGAATCTGCTTCTCCAACGCTTCGAATTCGTCTTTGGGCCACGGCGTAGGCAGAGGGGTGCCCGCGGCGATCAGGGCGCTCCATTTTGCCGCGTGAGGATCGGCGGTGACGTTTGGCTCCCACGGTTCCGGGCGCGCGGCGGAGGCTTCATACGCAACGTCCGAGGTGTAGTATTCGTCCGCCAAGCCGGCGAAGTGATGGCCGAATTCGTGCACGAAGACGTACGGCGTAAAGGCGTTGTCCGCCGCTACCGTGGCGTACAAGTTGAAGATCCCGCCGCCACCGTATTTGCGGTCGTTCACGACGATCTCGATGAACTCGTAGGGGGCGGCCGAGGCGGCTTCGCGCATGCGCTTGTTGTCAAACGTAAGCACGTAACGCTCGGAGCCGAAGGCATCGTAGGCGGCGCGCAGGGGCGATCTGCGATAGATGCCATCCGACGGGCGCGACACTCCGCTCTCGTCCGCCGGAGTATCCACGGCCCACACGTTGAAATCGGCGCGGCGTTCCTTGAAGGGCGAAGCGGCGAACAGCGTATCGGCCATGCGGCGCGCGTCCTTGTGCCACTTATCCATCTCCGCGGCGGTGTACCCGTCGCCCATCAGCAGCAGGTCCACTTTGTCGCGCGGTTCGCCGTTCTGCATCACCGCCCAAACTCTTACGCCGGCAGGCGGGCCGGAGCGGTCGATGGACGGGTCCGCCGGATCGACGGCCACGGACCACAGCTCCCGAAACGCGTTCCGGCTATCGCGTGTCTTCACGACGAGCCGTACGGGGGCCGTGGGAGCGGGGAACCGCAGCGACTCGTGAAACTGGCGGCGAACATGGGCGGCCTCGGGCGTTTCCCGCCACTCTCCGAAGACGCTGGCGAACCCGCGCGAATACAGCACGCGGTTGGTCGCGCGGTCTACCACTTCGAAGTAATACTTGCCCAGGTTGGTGTCGTCTATGGCGCGATCCAGGCGGCCCGGCCACGGCCCTTCGAGCACCAGGCCGTCGAGAGACATCTGCTCTTCGGTGGCCGTACCGCCGTGGAAACAATCCAGGCGCATGGTTCGGGGATCGGCCGCCCGCAGGATCGAAAGGGCTATGAGGAACAAAATTGGAAATCGCAAACCACCACTGTAACCCCACACCGCGGGTTTATCAATTTCGGCAGCCGTTTCGCACCACGGGCTGGACGCCCTTCGTTTATCTGCCGCCGGAGGTGGGACCGGCGCCGCCGCCGACCCATCGTCGCCACAATGCCTGTCCTACTTGTTATCCAGATCCAGATTGAGCGCCAGAACGTTGACGCGCGGCTCACCGAAGATGCCGAACTGGCGGCCTTCCACGTGCTTGTCCACGATTTGGCGGATAGTATCCGCGGACGCGCCACGGGCCTGCGCCACGCGGTCCACCTGGGCATACGCCGATGCCGGGCTGATATGCGGGTCGAGACCGCTGGCGGAGGTGGTCAGCAAGTCGGCCGGTATGGGACCGGTGTAAGTGGGATTCTCCTGGCGGAATTTCTTGATATCGTCCCTTACGCGGTTGATGAGAGCCTGGTTAGTAGGTCCAAGGTTAGTAGCTCCGGAGTTAGCGGCATCATAGCCATCGCCGGCCGCGGACGGACGTCCATGGAAATACTCGGGCTTGGTGAACTTCTGCCCGATCAGTTCGGACCCTACGATCTTGCCATTTGTCCTGATTAAGCTGCCATTGGCGTGACGCGGAAAGAAGGCCTGCGATAGTCCGTACACCACCAACGGGTAGACCAGCCCGGTAAGAACCGTAATCACCAGCGTCAACATTACGGCGGGAATCAATATCTTCTTCATGCGTCAATCCTTAGACACGCCTCAAGCCAGATGCAGCAGTCCCAGTATGCGGTCGATCACCCAGATGCCCGGAAACGGCGCGATCACTCCGCCTACGCCGTAAATCAGCAGGTTGCGGCGCAATAGCGCACCCGCGCTGAGCGGCTTATAAGCTACGCCGCGCAGCGCCAGCGGAATCAGCGCGATGATGATCAATGCATTGAATATCACCGCCGCCAGTACGGCGCTCTGGGGGTTCCGCAGATACATGATATTCAGCTTCTCGAGCGACGGGTAAGTGGTCATGAACATGGCCGGCAGAATCGCGAAGTACTTAGCCACGTCGTTCGCGATGGAGAACGTAGTCAGCGAACCGCGGGTCATCAGCAACTGCTTGCCGATAGCTACCACTTCGATGAGCTTGGTCGGGTTGCTATCCAGATCCACCATGTTGCCGGCCTCTTTGGCGGCCATGGTACCGGTGTTCATTGCCAGGCCTACGTCCGCCTGCGCCAGGGCCGGCGCATCGTTGGTGCCGTCGCCAGTCATGGCCACCAAACGGCCGCCGGCCTGCTCTTTCTTGATCAGATCCATCTTGTCTTTGGGCGTGGCCTGTGCCAGAAAATCGTCCACGCCCGCCTCGGCCGCGATGGCCGCCGCAGTCAGCGGATTGTCGCCGGTGATCATGACCGTGCGAATGCCGATGCGGCGCAATTGCTCGAAGCGCTCGCGCATGCCGCCCTTCACCACATCCTTCAAATGGATGACGCCCAGCACACGGTCGCGATCCGCCACGACCAGCGGCGTGCCGCCCGAGCGCGAGATGCGCTGGGTGGTTTCGGTCAGCTCCGGCGGAATCGTGCCGCCTTGCTCCTGCACGAATTCCACCACGGATTCCGTAGCGCCCTTGCGGATGCGGCGGCCATCGATGTCCACGCCGCTCATCCGCGTTTGCGCCGTGAAGGGAATGAAGTGCGCCTCATGGTCCGCCACCTCGCGCCCGCGATAAGCGTACTTCTCCTTGGCCAGCACCACGATGGAACGCCCTTCGGGGGTCTCATCCGCCAGGCTCGAAAGCTGCGCCGCATCGGCCAGTTCGCCCTCCGTGGCATTGCCGATGCGGATGAACTCCACCGCCTGCCGGTTGCCCAGCGTGATGGTCCCGGTCTTATCCAGCAGCAGCGTGTTCACGTCGCCTGCCGCTTCCACGGCCTTGCCGCTCATGGCCAGCACGTTATGCTGCATCACGCGATCCATGCCCGCGATACCGATGGCCGAGAGCAGCCCGCCGATGGTGGTCGGGATCAGGCACACCAACAGCGAAATCAGCACCGTCACGCTGGGTGCCGCGCCGCTGCCGGCGGATTGCACGCTATACTGCGCGAACGGATACAGGCTCACGACGGCCAGCAGGAAAATGAACGTCAAGCCCGCGATCACGATATTCAGGGCAATCTCGTTGGGCGTCTTCTGCCGCTCCGCGCCTTCGACCAGCGCGATCATGCGGTCCAAGAAAGTTTCGCCGGGATTCGACGTGATTTGAACCTTGATCTGGTCGGACAGCACCCGCGTGCCGCCGGTGACGGCGCTGCGGTCGCCGCCGGATTCGCGAATCACCGGGGCGCTCTCACCGGTGATCGCCGATTCGTCCACGCTGGCGATGCCTTCGATCACATCTCCATCGCCCGGGATAATATCGCCGCGCTCCACCAGCACCACATCGCCGCGGCGCAGTAGGGCAGCCGCTACCGTCTCGTACTTCTTGCCGTTCTTCAGCCGCTTGGCCATGGTCTCGGTCTTGGTCTTGCGCAGGGTATCTGCCTGCGCCTTGCCGCGGCCTTCCGCCATGGCTTCCGCGAAATTCGCGAACAGCACCGTGAACCACAACCAGATGGAGATCTGAAGCGTGAACCCGATGTTATGCCCCATGGCGAGATCCTTGCAGATCTCCAGCGTGGTCATGGCGGCGCCCACTTCCACCACGAACATCACCGGATTCTTCATCATCAGCCGGGGATGCAGCTTAGTGAACGAGTCGCCGATGGCGCGCTTCACGATGGGCGGATCGAAAAGCGGACGCGCGCGCACCGCCTTCTTCGAGATCAGCAGCGGCTCCGTTACGTAAGAGGAACTCGATGGCGGTGGCTCCATTACAGGCATTATCTTAGCTCCAAAACCCCGCGATCAGGGCGGAAAACAGCTTGCCGTTGTTCATCAGGAAGTGCTCCACGACGGGTCCCAGGCAAAGCGCCGGAAAAAATGTGAGGGCGCCCACAACCAGGATGACGCCCACGAGCCAGGCCACAAACAGCCCGCCGTGCGTGGGGAAGGTCCCCGCCGAAACCGGCACCATCTTCTTCTGCGCCAGGCTCCCGGCGGCGGCCAACAGCGGGATCATCATCAGAAAGCGGCCGATCAGCATGGCGTATCCGATGGTGGTGTTGAAGAAGGGCGTGTTACCGCTGAACCCGCCAAACGCGCTGCCGTTGTTCCCCGTGGCGCTGGTGTAGGCGTAGAGCATTTCCGACAATCCGTGCGGGCCGTTATTGGTCAGGATGGGCGCGGCTCCAGGAGGATTGATCCAGGCATTCTTGGATGCGTGGACGACGATGCCGGCCCCCGAAAACAGCAGGATGCTGGCCGCCAGCACCAGCATCGCGAGCATGGCCATCTTGACTTCCTTCTGCTCGATCTTCTTGCACAGATACTCGGGCGTGCGGCCTACCATCAGGCCGGCTAGAAAGACAGCCAGGATGGCGTACATCAGCATGCCGTAAAGGCCCGCGCCCACTCCGCCGAAGATCACTTCGCCAAGCTGTATGTTGACCATCGGCACCAGTCCGCCGAGCGGCGTGTAGCTGTCGTGCATACTGTTCACGGCGCCACAACTGGCGTCGGTGGTGACCACCGCGAAGAGGGCCGACGCCGGAATGCCGAAGCGCACCTCCTTGCCCTCCATGTTGCCGCCCGGCTGTGTGGCGGTGGCCGCATCCTGCAAGCCGAGTTTGGTCAGGTTAGGATTGCCGGACTGCTCGGCCGGATATACGACGAAGACTCCCGCCAGGAACACGATGCTCATGACGGCAAAGAGAGCCCATCCCTGCCGGGTATCTTTCACCATCCTGCCGAATGTGTAAGTGAGGCCCGCAGGGATCACGAAGATGAACAGGACCTGCAGGAAATTCGCGAAGGGCGTGGGATTCTCGAACGGGTGGGCGGAATTCGCGTTAAAGAAGCCGCCGCCGTTAGTGCCCAGCATCTTGATGGCCTCCTGCGAAGCGGTGGGTCCCTGGGCGATGGTCTGCGCGCCGCCTTCCAGGGTGGCTATCTTATCGTACGGCCGGAAGTTCTGAATGCAGCCCTGCGAAACCAGCAGCAACGCTCCCGCGATGGACAGAGGAATCAACAAATAAAGCGTCGCGCGGGTCACATCCACCCAGAAGTTGCCGATGGAACTCGCCGAGCGCCGCGAGAATCCGCGCACCATGGCGATGGCGGTGGCTATACCGGCCGCCGCCGACGTGAAGTTATGCACGGCGAGCCCCACCATTTGCGTGAAGTAACTAGCGGTAGCTTCGGGCGTATAGACTTGCCAGTTGGTATTAGTGCCGAAACTGGCGGCGGTATTGAATGCCAAGTCGGGGGACCACAATTTGCCGAGGAAGCCTTGCGGATTGAACGGCAGCAGTCCCTGTACTCGAAGAATCAGATAAGTGAGCAGGATGCCCGCCAGGCTGAAGGCCAGCAGCGAGCCGGCGTAGTGCGTCCAGTGCTGCTCGGCGGATTCGTCGATTCCGCTGAGCTTGTAGACGAGCCGCTCCAGCGGCCGGATTACCGGATGCAGGAACGTGCGTTCCCCTTCAAACAGCCGAGCCATGAAGGCCCCAATGGGCTTGGTCAGCGCCAGGATAATCAGGAAGAAGAGGAAGATCTGGAGAAGTCCGGTTGAAGTCATGTTAGAAGCGCTCCGGGCGCAACAGCGCGTAGATGAGGTAGACGCCTATCGCGGCGGCAATGATGGCTGCAATGATATATTCCATGGCCGGATCTCCTAGAGGTGGTCGCAACCGCGCACGTACGCCCAAGCAATCAGGAAGAACAAGATAGTAATCACCACGAAAAACAGATCCAGCATATTTTCATCCCACCTTTACAATAGCGACGCTGTGGCCGCCGGCGGTCAGTCGCCGGGCAAGCCGTGTTTCCGTGGTTGGCCACGGGCGATTTTTCGTACCGATCACGACCAGCGACTGGCGGCCCAACATACGGAGGTAGGCGTCTTCGCGGCTACGGGCGAAAACCAGCTTGGCGCGGATGGCGACCGGGCTGGTGCGCGCCACGGCGGTCACTTCGGCTTCCAGCCGTTTCCGTATCCCTTGCTGGCACTCCAGCGGTGAGGGATATGGGAGCACGTATACCGCCACCAATGTGACCGCCGCCTCAAAACCCCGCGCCAGTTCGGTTGCGGCCGCAAGAGCCCGCGCGGTCAGGGCCGGATTGGTATACGGTACCACTAGATCGAGTGGGCGCTGCGACGGGTTAATCTCAGCCAGAGACAATTGTGCGCTATCGCGCAAGAACGTGATCCTGCCGTGCATCTATGAGCCTTTAAACAACATAGGGAGGGCGGCGTAAGGAAGTCGTTAGGGAACGATCATGATTGTGTTGGGGGGGAGGGGAGACGCGGAGACACGCCGACACGGAGGCGGCGATCCGGGTTCGGGGCGTTAAGCCGTTTGTTTTCGTTTTAGGTTGTGCTTTTTTGTGCATCGTTATGCGTGAGCCGGCGCCGGCCTAAAATCGGACACACGAAGCCAGATTTGTCTAACGGTTTTAGAATGCATAACTTGAAGGCGAATTATGGCGGGCTGGACAAGCCACGCGAAGGGCGGAGGGCTGGCGCGCCGCGCAACTTCAGTACCGCTGAATTTCGGATACGCTTTTCTTGATATGTGTTGCATCGTGTTGCATCGCGCCACATCGATCCCGAAATTGGCAAGCGGACGTCCAACGGGCTTGGCCTTGTCTTTCGACCCGAGATGAGGATAGCACGAGGTCGTCCGGCATCCTTTGGAGATCCTCGTCTCGACCCATTGTTTTCAGTTGACTACGCAGGCTCGGAAATCTGTTACCGATAGAGGTTTCTTCAGCTTGCGGCCAGCGAGTCCGCGCAAGCGAGCTAGTGTTTGGCGGCGGGCGGCTGTAAGCATGCGCTTCGGGTCGAAAAAGGCAGCCCTTGGCCCGGTGCGGGGGTCACGAAGCCGATGTATACACGAGCGAAAACTCCTGGCAAGACGAACGCCGGCAGGGGTGCGGTCTTGCGCTCAGCAGCAATTTGTAAACATCCTGACTCTGGTTCCTCGTTCACTCCACCAGGAAGCATTGACACTTGCCGCTGCTGGGATTATAGCCGCACGCCTGGCCCACGTCGCATCCGCCAGAGCAGACGGGCCCGCCGCACGCCGTCGCGGGCCGGGCCCGGATCACCGCTGTAGCGAGGGAAGCCGAGAGCAAAGCCATCCCGAGCGCTATATACGCGATGCGAGTTAGCTTGCGAAAGGCGCTTGATTGGGTCATCTTGTCTCCTTTTCTATTCGGCGGATCTCACGGGCGCACGAACCGGCGGACATAGTTGAGCCGCGCACGCGAGAGCATGGGCAACCGCCCCGGAACCCGCATGCGCTATTGGCTTGCGATTGTCCGCGAATGGTTACTCCACTGCAAAGCAGGTGCACTTATGGTTGCCTGGGTTTACGTTGCACGCGCCGTTGCCGCCGTCGGCCGGATCGCAGGATCCCGTGCAATTGTCCCCGCCGCACTTGACCAGAGGATGCACTCTAAGCGCCGTAGCGGCGACGGTGGCCGATAGTAGGGCCATCCCGAGCACGATGTGGGCGATGATGGATATTCTACGATTGGAACCTGTTCGAGTCATTTTAGGTCTCCTTTGTTCTTCCTAGCTGTATTTCCCGAAAGCCGGTATTGATGCCGCTGACCGCACCGACGTCACGCCGATTGAAGTAATGGCCAAAATAAAGATCCGTCCCTGGCAAATCCGGGTTGAGCTTATGTAAAACAGTCTGACTTAGTATCAAAACTGCGCGTACCGACGACCATTTCCCGAAGAAAAGGTGCGAGCGCCCAGATTGGTATGAAAATATCCGGAGATCTCAGCCAGCTTCTCAGCGTTGAGACGTCCGTTCCATGCCCTGTCGATAATGCCGCCGGACTTTACGACAAACATCTGCGGCACCGCGTCGAGGCCAAGCTGGCGGTAGGTCCGGATCGGAGCCTCCGCCATAACATCTTCCATAGGTATGTTGTTGCGTTCACAATGCTGCCGCGTCACCTTGATCGAGTCCCGGCTCAACCATAATACGCGATAGCCACGACCGTTCTTCAGGTCGCGGGCTAGCGCCGCCAGGAAAGGTTGGTTGGCCGCGCATATCGGGCATCCCGGTGAGAAAGTTATAATCAAGAGCCTTTCCGCGTCCGTACCGGGAAGGGCGATTGGGTCAAAGACGCCCTGGAGATTTACCGCGGCGGGGTCGCGTACCCGCATGCCGGTTCTAATTACGGGAACTAGTGAATTCCGTAGTTGGCGATTCTGCCGGATAAGAAGGACGTTTTGAACCTACAGGGCAAGCGCCAGACACCAGAGCAGCACTAGGGGCGCAAGGCTTAGGTAACGCCTTACTGTACCGATTCCGTTATTGACTTCCGGCATCGGACCAGATATTATCAGATCTGATATAAGATGTCAAGCGCTCTTAGTTTCGCAGTTATTCGTAGCGGTAATCATATATCACCCACCGAACGTCGCCGGAGCGAGTTATCGCTCTTCCGTCCCTTCATCGGGCTGGCTCTCTTCGCCGGCTGTGCGAGCTTGGGCATTGCAGCTACGCTGAACGGCGTGGTAACGGAACGCGGCTCCGGCGAAGGCGTCCCGGCAGCGAATGTCCGCCTGCTCGGGAACGGCGATGCGATCGAGACGCACACCGACGAGAAAGGGCAGTTCGCGTTTCAGGATGTGCCGAATGGTCGATTCCAGGTCACCGCGTCGAAGGACGGCTATCTGGACCTTCTTCCGCCACAGTCACGCGGTAAGACCGTCCGCGTCACGCAATCGGACAATCCGCCAATTGCCCTTGCGTTGACCCGAACTGCCGCGATAACAGGCCACGTGCTGGACGCTTCGGGCCAGATCGTACGGGGCGCCAAAGTCATCGCCATGGCGTGGCGGCCCGGAGGCACAGGCCGCCGATTGGTCGCTGTGGGCGCGCCCGCCTTCACTGACGACCGGGGAGCGTACCGGCTGTATGGCTTGGCGCCCGGACGTTATACGGTTGCCCTCGTCCCCATGGCGGAGAAGGCCGGGAGCGCCGCGTTCCCGCCCGTCTATTTCCCAGGGACCCCGGAGCCGGGCCGCGCCGAAACGCTTTCGTTGGATCCTGGCGACACCGCAACCGCAGACATCCCGGCGGCGGATCTGACAAGTCAGGTTTGGGATGTTCAGGGCGTTATCCTGGGCATTCCGGCGGCATGGGCCGGACGCTCGACGGCGGTGTCGATCGCGCCACTCTCAGATCCGGAGACACCCATGGCAACAGTGCTCGCCAGCCCAGAGGGCCGGTTCCTGTTTCCCGGCATCGCGAGTGGTGCGTACTTGGTCACCGCCCGAGGGCCGATCGCCGGTTGGGGCGATGAGGGGCCGCTTGCGGA
>DATNMW010000023.1:0-18602 GCA_035602155.1 Bryobacteraceae bacterium
GACTCAGATCGAAGGCAGCTATCAAATCCAGGTGGTCGTTAAGGACTTCACGTCCGGCCAAACCGTCCCGCATACGGCGCGCTTCCAAGTGACCCCGCTGGTAAGCGGCAGCACGCCCGTGGTGGTGCCGGTCGCCAACCCCCTGGTGGCCATCTTCAGCGCGCCGGCATGCGCCGCGGGCAGCGCCATGCGGATCGTCTTTCAAGAGCAGTCGCTAAGCAAGCCGGCGACCGTGACGAATCTGGTGAACTGCCATCCGCCTACCACCATGAATTTTGAAATAGGCGGCATGTACCCCGATACCGCGTACAACATGTTTTCCCAGACGGTTACAGGGGGTGTGGCGGTGAACGGACCAACTCTGAGTTTTACGGCCGGCGCTCTTCCGGCCGGCATTGTCTTTCCAAGTTTCAAGACTATCGTTCCACCGGGACAGATCGATTCCGCCGACTCCATCCTGCTCATTAGCCCCGATCAGTTGGGTGCCGGCAAAACCAATTTGCCCGCGTTGGCGACCGACTTATCGGGCAATATTCTTTGGTATTATTACTCGCCCACAGCGGACCATTTCAATCTGCTTTCGCGCCCGCTAACAGGCCCGACTTTTCTCACTATTCAAGACAACACGGCCTGGAACCCGGCTTCGGTCGCGGCGCAGGTATTGCGCGAGGTCGACCTGGCGGGCAACATCGTCCGGGAAACCAACACGGGTGCGATCCAACAGCAACTGCTCGCCTTGGGAGCGACCGACGCGGCGGCATGCAACTCCATCGCCAGCCCCGCGCCGGTGGGCGCGGCGTGTCTCGGCGCCTTTCATCACGAAGCTATCCAAACGCTCCCCAATGGCCAGACCGCGTTCATCGTCGATATTGAAGAGATCTTCCCCGCCGGAACTCAGGGGGACACCAGCGGCCTTCCCGTCGACATCGTGGGAGACATGATCGTCGTCCTGAATTCCAACTGGCAGGTCGACTGGTTTTTCGACAGCTTTCAACACGCCGGGGGCGGCACGCAGTTGGACATAAACCGGCCGGCCGTGTTAGGGGAAACTTGTGTAAACAACCAATCGGGTTGCCCTCCCATATTTCTTTTAGGCGCTGGCATCGCACCGCTTGCGAAGGACTGGCTGCACGCCAACAGTCTCTACTACTGGCCGCAGGACGGCTCGATCGTCTGGTCTTCGCGGCACCAGGACTGGATCATGAAGATCGACTATGAAAATGGAGCGGGCAAGGCGAACATCTTATGGCGCATGGGGCTGGACGGCGACTTCGTCTTTAATAACACTTATAACGATCCCTGGCCGTGGTTCTCGCACCAGCACGAAGCCGGCATGGAAAACAGCGGCTTGGGTCCCATGACCATCATGGACAACGGCAATACGCGAGTTTCCCCGCCGCCGCTCGGATTGGGCAGCGGTGACACTCGCGGCATGGCACTGACCGTGACTCAGGTTGAGCCGCCTGCCTCGTGCTCAAGCTCCGCCGGTAACTGCACGGTTACGCCGGTTCTCAGCGCCGATCTGGGAGTCTATTCCGTGGCTATGGGAAGCGCCCAATTGCTGTCCAACGGCAACTACTTTTACCTGGCTGCCCTCGTAGCTCTTCCCAAAGGGGTTGAGGCCAGCTACTCGATCGAACTGCTTCCCACTCCCGGCACGGACACCGGCACACAAGTCCTCAGCCTGGGGGGGCCGGAGTCGTATCGGGCCTGGCTGCTGCCCAGTTTGTATCAGCCTCCCACTACGTAGGTATCCCTAATCCGAGGATGTTGCCATGACAGACGCTCCAGCCCGTTCTATTTTTCGTTCCGCTACTCCATCCATCACCGGCAAATTCCCGGCCGCGGCCCGCTTGGAATCAGACTCCACGAAGGCGTTCTTTGCCGGCGTGTGGCGAATCGCGGGCCTGCTGGCAGCGCTGTGCGCCCCGGCACATGCCACGGTCGCTATCTTGTCCATGAGCCCTTCGCTTAGCGCGCCGCAAGCCATCGGCACGCCGATCGTCTGGATCGTCGCGGCCACAGACAGTAATCCCGGCCCGCTGACTTTTCAATTCAATGTGGCGGCCCCTGGCGGGTCGTTTACTTTGGCGAAGGATTTCAACGTAGGTACTCTCACCGCCGGTGTCTGGACCTCGCTGCCATTCGCGTGGACCCCAACCCAGATCGAAGGCCACTATCAAATCCAGGTGGTCGTCAAAGACTTCACATCCGGCCAGACAGCCTCGTCTACGTCGCTTTTCCAAGTGACCCCGCTGGCGAGCGGGAGCACGCCGGTGGTAGTACCGACCGCCAACCCTCTGGTGGCCCTGTTCGGCGCGCCGGCATGCGCGGCGGGAAGCTCCATGCGGGTCTTCTTTCAAGAGCAGTCGGAGAGTGTGCCGGCGGCTGCGACGAACGCGGTAAGCTGTCACCCGCCTGCCACCATGAATTTTGAAATAGCCGGCATGTACCCCAATACCGCGTACAAGATGTTCGCCCAGACGATTACGGCGGGTGTAGCGGCGAACGGACCCAAATCAATTTTCACTACCGGCGCGCTTGCGGCCAACGTTCCCTTTCCGAGCTTTAAGACTATCGTTCAGACTGGACAAATCGATTCCGCCGATTCCATTCTCCTCTTAAGCCCCAACCAGTTGGGCAGCGGCAAAACCAACCTGCCAGCCTTGGCGACCGACTTATCGGGCAGTGTGATTTGGTACTACTACCCGAGCACGGCGGACCATTTCCAGCTTCTTACGCGGCCCCTACCGGGTGGCACGTTTCTCACCATTCAAGACGACACAGCTTGGAATCCGGCTTCCGCGCAGGAGCAAGTACTACGCGAGGTAGACCTGGCGGGCAACATCGTACGGGAAACCAACACGGGCGCGATCCAACAGCAACTGCTCGCATTGGGAGCGACGGACGCGGCGGCGTGCAACTCGATTGCCAGCCCGGCGCCGGTGGGGGCGGCGTGTCTCGGCGGTTTTCATCACGATGCCATCCGGACTCTCCCGAATGGGCAGACCGCGGTCCTCACCGACATTGAAAAGATTTTCCCGGCCGGAACCCAGGGGGACACCAGCGGCCTTCCCGTCGACATCGTGGGAGATATGCTAGTCGTCCTGAATTCCAACTGGCAAGTCGCTTGGTTTTTCGACAGCTTTCAACACGCCGGCGGCGGCACGCAGTTGAACCTCGACCGGCCGGCCGTGTTAGGGGAAACTTGCGTAAACACTCAAGCGGGTTGCCCGCCGATATTCCTGCTGGGCCCTGGCATCGCGCCTCTCGCGAAGGACTGGCTGCACGCGAACAGTTTGTACTACCAGCCGCAAGACGGCTCGATCGTGTGGTCTTCGCGGAGCCAGGACTGGATCATGAAGGTGGACTACGACAACGGCATCGGCAAGGCACACATTTATTGGCGGATGGGCCTGGACGGCGACTTCACCTTCATTAACACTTATAACGATCCCTGGCCGTGGTTCTCGCACCAGCACGAAGCCGGAATGGAAAACGGCGGGCTGGGTCCCATGACGATTATGGACAACGGCAATACGCGGGTTTCCCCGCCGCCACTGGGGTTGGGCAGCGGCGACTCCCGCGGCATGGCGCTGACCGTAAATGCGCCGGCGCTGCCCGCTCCATGCACAAGCATTACCTGCACCGTGATGCCAGTCCTCAGCGCCGACCTGGGAGTCTACTCCGAAGCGATGGGAAGCGCCCAATTGATGTCCAGCGGCAACTACTTTTTCCTGGCGGCAATCGTATCCGTTTCACCGGGTTACCTCGGCTACTCGATCGGAATCCTTCCCGCTTCCGGTACGGACGCGGGAACACTGATATACAAGTTGCTGGGCCCGGAGTCCTACCGCGCATGGCTGGTGCCCAACCTGTATCAGCCTCCCACTACTTAGCATCGCGCGGCAACCGACGGGCCAGCCGGACAGCCGCCTCGCTCTTACCACCAAACGGTGGTCACGCTATATGGCGCCACTTGGATGGGGTTGCTGGAGGTGGCGGTTTGGATCTTTATGGTATTGGGCGATTGTGCGGTGTTCGCCGCCGAAGGACTCGAATTCGAGACATACTCTAAATTAAGCGTGGCCTGCACGGTAACGCCGTTGAGCACGACTGTAGCCGTTTGAGCCGAGGAGGACTTGTTGGTGATCAGCAGGTAGTGGCGGCCGCTCGCAGCTATATATGTCTGCGCATAGACTGCAGGAATGCGACTGCCGTTAAATCCGGAACTGGCGACCGTGGATCCGCCAGACACAGTGGTTGGCCAGATCTGAGTGCCGCTGTTGATCGCCGTATTGGCCACCTGCATGGCCAGTCCCGGCGCCGAATGGTAGAACTGAAACTGGGTATTCGGATTGGTCGCGGTGTTCGTGGAATAGTTCGGGTTTTCGGCTATTTGAGCGAGCAAATAGCTTTCGTAGTCGTTCACCGCACGAATTAGTCCATGGTTGTCGGAGTTGTCGGTATACAAGGCGTTCACTCCAACTGCCTTCACATTCGGCACGGTAGACAGCCGCGCGATGTATTCAGCCATGAAGATACCGTCATACAGGTAGGTCAGGAAAAGGCTGTCGTCCTGCGTGCAGCAGTTGAATTCCGTAATGAATATAGGCGTGCTGGCGCCGACCAATGGGATCAAGTACGAATTGATGTAATCCGTACTGCCGTTGGCCAGGATGCCGTTCAGAGCCAGGATGGTGTTCTGCGTGGATTGATTCGCGACGATCGGATAAATATGATTCGACACCGCATTCCAATACTGGGGGGTATAGCTAGAAAATCCGCTGTCCCAACTCGGGTAACAGGGCTGCGGAGCCGCGGGGGGGTTCTGGCAATTCCCCGTTCCCGCGTACCATCCAGCCGGAAAGAGCCCCACTGTGGCAGTCGGAGCGCCAGTGAGGATTTCGTTGAAGTACGAGTTCGACGCCGTGGCGTAATCGGCCGTTGTCGGGTATAGCAGCGGATAGACATACGCCTCGTTGCCAAGCTCCCATTCCAGCACGTTCAAGCCGTAGCTCTGGGCAGTCAGCGCCATTTGGGTCGCGCTGCCGGGGTTCACGTCGGTAAAGCTATTGAAGCAAATAATGGCGGAGGCTTTCAGCGTGCTGGCGAAGGTGGCGAAATCGGAAAACAAGACGCCTCCTTTAGCCTGCGTGAGCGGCGCGGAGGTGGTCAAAATGTTGGCCGGTTGGCCGGTTACGGCCGGCGGGTTGCCGTCAACCAGGGAATTCATCCAGACAGCATTGGTTTCGCCGATGGTCCAGTCGAAATCCATGGAGGCCGTGCCGGCGGGATACCGTACCCAGCCCGGTTTCAGCGGTGTTACCGCCGCGATAAACTTCGGATCGTAATACTCCACGCCGTTTCGCGGTTGGGGCGTGTTGAAACCGCTGAAACCCGGAGTAATAGGGGATGCTCCCGTCGACTTGATTTTAATGGTTACCGCATCTTGGGCACAAACCGCGGGCACCCAGCCCAGTGACAATAACGCAACGGCAGCCGCCAGGCGGAACGTGCCATGGAGACACTGGCGGGAACGGCGCACTGAGTCGCCGTTCACGTATTGCATGGGAAAGTGGCGCACTACTACTCCTTCGTCCGGATGTCTAGTGACTATACATATACCATTACTTTGGTCCACGGTCAAGAAGAATGGGTCCATTACCGTAAGACGCACTATTTGCGCATGTACGCTCTACATCGCTATAGCGGCCGGGGTCATGCCGGATCGACAACCCGCCAGCTTCACCGCCAACGTCATATCGTGGTGCTGCGGCGCGCCGGCCGTGAACGCGTCCGCCGCCCTGATCCGTTCGATAGTCGGCTTGCACCCGCGTGCTTTGCGCAAGCGAACGTGGCGTACCGGTTGGCAGGCGACGCCTCGTATCCACGCGGCGAAGCGCAAAGACTGGCCATCGGCGGCGCCGCCAAAAATGCCTTTGCCCGACACGTCGCCCACCGCGGTGCCCAGCCGCCCTTCCGCCAGTGCGGCGAAATCGTAACAGTTGCCGCCCACCCCCGGCGGGGGCGGGCGGTGACCCGCGTTCAGCCAGCAATCATCGCCGGGCGGCACAAGAGATGCGCGGCGATGACGCTCCGCCCCCAAGCGTTCCATCCAATTGCGGGTGAAGCAGCTTGGCCAACCGCGCATAAGCGCCGATGAAGCGGCTGAGAGCCTCCGGGCGCGTGGCGATCACGCTCAGCTCGCGCCGCATGTCGTCCTCCCAGTCGGTTGGCAGCGGGGGGAAAGTGCTTTGAACGATGGCATCTAGACCTGCCATTGATTCATGGCATAATGGTTTCGGAGCCAAGGACATGAAGAACTTTCACCTGCCGCTGCCGGACCATACCTACAGTCATCTCCGGGCGGAGGCGGAACGGGCGCGGGTGCCCGCGACCGCACTGGCGCGCGAGGCAATCGATTCCTGGCTCCGGCAACAGTTGCGCCAGGCGCGGCATGACCGGATCGCGGCCTACGCGGCGAAAATGGCGGGCACGGTTCTCGATCTCGACCCCGATCTAGAGGCGGCTGGAATCGAGTACTTAGTGCAGACCGGTAAGACAAAGAAATGAAACGGGGCGAAATTTATTGGGCCCACCTCGTTCCGCGATCGGGATCGGAGCAAACAGGACGGCGTCCCGTAATCCTGGTTTCCCATGACGGCTTCAACCAGACTCCCGCATGGAAGTCGGTCATCGTGATCCCGATAACAACCTCCGCGTCGCAGGGCAAGCGGGGACCCACCGTCGTTGCATTACCGGGCGGCTCCGCCGGGCTGCCGAAGGCTAGTTTTGCGGTGTGCCATCAAGTGACCACACTGGACCGCGCCAAATTGAGCGGAAAAGCCGGAGAGCTGCCATCGGAACTCCAAGGAGAAGTCGACGTAGCGCTGAAGGCTGCCTTGGACCTTGATTGATCCTCGGCAAGACGCACGCGGCGGATCCCCGCGCTCGACGCCTCTAGCACTTGCGCGATTAGCGAACTTCGTCTAACGCCCGCTATCTAAATGAGTTACTTGTTATGCAGCTCAACGTGGCTCTCGATCTTGGTGCCGGCGGTCCAGACTACGGCGAGCGATCATGCCGTTTAGGGAACGAATTCGCAGATTCCGGCGTATAATAAGTCAAGCCTCACGAGCTCTTTGACAATCAGGATTTTCGAGTGCTTCACATAAAAGGGGAGCCACGTATGTCCATCGAGGCCAGCGTGATGCAAATCGCGCTTGCAACTGTGGTCCAGGGTGCCGTCGCCTACGGATTTGGCGTAGCGTTGCGGCTGTGCCGGCGGCTGATCCGTCGCTGCAAAGCGCAGATCGGCAATCGGCACGAATAGCAGATCTAGAGTGCGTGGTTTGGTTCGGTATTAGCAGTGCATTCTTTGGAATGCCGGATCAAACCCTTTTATGGGCGGGGCCGTTGCCAACTTCCTAGCAGTCCGCCCCCGGTAACGTAGGTCCAGCAACGCAGGGCCTCGGCGAATCTAAGGCAGCGTAAGCTTGTGAGCGCGGACGCATTCGATCCTGGTTGTTTCCATCGGTCCCTTGCCTTTAATCCGGCTGTGGGAAGACTCTACCTCGTGCGGTCGCCAATTTCCGCGAATGTCATACTCTAGGACCAACCTTGGGTTTGCAGTTCGCCACCAATGGCAAGCTACGACCCGTAACCCTCTGCCGCAAAAGACGTATTCGACCCGTTACGCTATTCGATTGCAGCACAGCGAGCGGAAATCAATAGCTTGACGGCCCAGTTGCCCGACGCGAGAGCGCATCATGCCAAAATGTCTTACAGCGCGCGAAAACCACGTGAAAGAAGGAGCTTGGAGGATGATGCAATCGCAATCGTAATTGACGTTTGTTTGACATGAACCAGGCTCAACTATCGCAGACCGTCGCCGTCGGGCCGCACCAGACCGCACGGAGGCCGCGTGAAAACCGGCTACAGGGCATGGTGCCCGCCCCCCGTTATACCGGCAGCCGCAGGCGGGCCACGCACCCCGTCCGGTCCGTGCGGTTCTCCAGCACCAGTGTCCCGCCGTGCGCTTCGGCGATCTGCCGGCTCAAAACCAGCCCGATGCCCGAACCGCCCGGCTTCGTCGTAAAGAACGGCACGAACAGGTTGGTGGTGTTCGAAATCCCCGGCCCGTCGTCTTCGATGGCGACTTCCACGTGCGAGCCATTGCGCGTCCAACCGATCTCGACGCCGCCACCCGTCGTCAGCGACGCATCCGCGGCATTGCGCAGCAGGTTGATCAGCACCTGCTCCAGTTGGTCCGGATCGCCTTGAATGGAGATATCCGGCCCTGGCCGAACAGCTACGTTGAGCCGCGTTTCCAGGCCGACCACGCGTTGCACCCAGGGCTGGATCTCCATCGATTCCAATTGCGGGCGGGGCAGCTTGGCCAGCCGCGCATAAGCGCCGATGAAGCGGCTGAGGGCCTCCGAACGCGTAGAGATCACGCTCAGCCCGCGCCGCATGTCGTCCTCCCAGTCGGTGGGCAGCGGGCGCCGGGTGAGCAGGCTGGCGAGACTGCCCGCGATGGATTTGATCGGAGTCAACGAGTTGTTCAATTCGTGCCCCAGCACGCGCACCAGCCGCTGCCAGGCCTGGATCTCCTGCTGGCGCAAGGGCAGCGTCAGGTCCGCCACCACCAGCAATTGCAGCGGCAGGCCGTGCTCGCGGACAGTGGTGCGCCGGAGTCCCCAACGTCCCGCGGCGCCTGGGAAGGTCATCTGCAGGGTTTGCTGCGGCTCGCCCTGCAGGCAGCTCTCCAGATGCAACTCCTCCGCGCTGGCGCCCAGCACGCGCTCCGCGGGCGCGGCCAGCAGGCGCTCGCCGGCGCGATTCACCAGACGCAGCTTGCGCTCATGGTCGAAGGCGAAAACGGCCACGTCGATTTCCGACATCACCGTGCGCAGCAGCGTGGTGGCCTCCAGCGCGCCCAGACGCTGTTCGCGCAGCGTGCCGCCCAGGGAGTTGACTTCCCGCATCACCTCGCCGAGCGCGTCGTCAAACGCACCCGCGCGCCCGCGCACCGAGAAATCGCCTTCGCGCAGCGCCGAAAGCAGATTGGAAAGTGTTTGCAGCGGGAACACCACGCGGTCCCGCACCGCCATGGCGAAGCCCAGCCACAACCCGACGATGAGGACTGTCAGCGTCCATTGCGCCTTAGCCGACGGGGTGGGATCGCGCAACCACAGAAAGATGAGCGCCACCAGGGATCCCGGCAGGCCCGCCATGATCGCCATGATCACGATCCGGCCTTCGTATTTCATGCGCCGGCGTCGTTTTCTTGGCGGTGTCATTTCAGCAGGGCGCCGGGCGCCGGCACCTCAGAGCCCGTAGCGCTGCAGGCGCCGGTATAGGGCGCTGCGGCTGAGGCCCAGCGCGTTCGCCGCGTGGCTGACGTTGCCATTGAAGCGTTGCAAGGCTTTCTTGATGAGCAGGCCTTCCACTTCTTCGAGGCTCATGTCTTCCAGGCGCGGGGACCCGTCGCGGGCGGCCCGCAGCCCCAGATCGTTGACCTTGACGCAGGCGCTCTGTGTCATCAGCACGGCGCGTTCCACCGCATGGTCCAGTTCGCGGATGTTGCCGGGCCAGGGGTGCGCCAACAGCGCCTTCATGGCGGCATCCTCGAAGCCGCTCAGGTTCTTGCGGTAATGTTCGGCGTGCTGGCGCAGGAAATGCGCGGCCAGCAGCGGAATATCCTCGCGCCGTTCGCGCAGCGGCGGCAACCGGATCTCAATGGTATTCAGCCGGAACAATAGATCCTGGCGGAAGCGGCCGCCCGCCACTTCGGAATTCAGGTCCGAATTCGTCGCCGACAGCACGCGCACGTCCACCTGGCGCGTTTTGGAGGACCCCACGCGCTCGAATTCACCGGTCTCCAGCACGCGCAGCAACTTGGCTTGCAGGTTGGCCGAGATGTTGGCGATTTCGTCCAGGAACAGCGTGCCGCCTTCGGCCATTTCGAAGCGGCCCACGCGATCCGTCTTGGCGTCGGTGAACGCGCCCTTCACGTGGCCGAACAGTTCGCTCTCGAATACACCCTCGGAAAGGCCGCCGGTGTTGACCGTGAGCATAGGCTTGAGCGACCGCAGAGAGACCGAATGCAGCGATTGCGCCACCAGTCCTTTGCCGGTGCCATTCTCGCCGGTGATCAGCACATTGGCGTCGGACGGGCCCACGCGCGAGATCATGTCCAGGACCGGCTGCATGGCGGCCGACTGCGCGATCACGCTCGGAAACTGCTCCGAGCGGAGCAGGCGATTCTCGGCTTCCAGGATCTGCCCCTTGCGCAACGCGCGGCCCAACTCAATCTGGGTGCCCAGGATCGCGGAGAGGCGCGCATTATCCCAGGGCTTCTGGATGAAGTCGCGGGCGCCGCGGCGCATGGCCTCGACGGCCAGATCCACGCTGCCCCAGGCCGTCATCACGATCACCGGCAGAGTACTGTCGAGAGTCATCACCCGGTTGAGCAGATCCAGGCCTTCCTGGCCGGAGGTGGTGTCGCGGGTGTAGTTCAGATCCATCACCACGGCGTCGAAGTCGCGCGATTCGACGGCTTCCAGAATGCCGGCCGGAGAGTTGACGGCTTCGGCCTGATAGCCCTCCCCTTTGATCAGGAAGCGGAGGGCTTCCAGCACGTCCGGCTGATCGTCGGCGATCAGGATCCGCGGTACATACGCATCGGTCAGTCTCATGAGTGGGGTGGGTTTTTCAGCCTGCGAGTCCTACCACCTTAGCAACATTGTCGCATCATTTCGCATCATTGCCGGATTCTAGCGGCAATTGCTCTACCACTCCTAAGATATTGAGAGAAGCGGAGATACGGAAAGCGAGTGTCCGTTTTTGGGACTAGCTTGTTCACCAGTGGAACGTGAACAAGCCGGGGCTGCCGCAGCGTGGCCGCGGTTATCGACCGTTCGCACTACGGCGGAAAATGTGGTGCGTAACATCCGGCAGGAACTCTCGAATCACGTTCACGCCGGCGTTGGTTGCCATCGAAATTCCGAAGCTGACCGCTCCGTCGCCGGCCGAATCGTTGCTTCGCGGCCGCCAAAGCCGGGAGATAAAAAGCCGCCCCGGCAGTGCTGCCACTTCGCGAAATCGAGAGATGTTGTGTGCCGTCGTTGCCCCGGGCCAGGACGCTGCTCTTGACGGCATATACCACCTGCCTCCGCATGCCGCGCTCGCCGGAACCGTAATACAGATTGTCCTCGTGCAAAATGTCTTCACCTGCCATTTGCAGCAAGGAGCGTGTGGTGGCGTATGCGTAATAATTTGCAAACCGGCGCGCATATCCCTCCGCGCCCTGTCCCCACTCCGGGGGAACATTCTGCAGTTGGGTGATTCCGGCCGAAGCTCCCGCCATCATGAAGTGGAAGGACTGAGGAGATCCTTGGCCGTCGGCGGCTTGAACCGATCAGCCGATTGAACCAGCCGCCGAGATTCCAATCAGCGTACCGGCTATCCACGATCCCGAATGCCTGGTCACGGCCGCTCCCTTTCCCGGCTGATGCCGTCGCTTCCACACCGCAGGTTTCCGGCCTCGGTGTACTGCGTCACAATGGCGAAAATAGTGCGTAGCAGAACAGCCAACGGAGGCTTCTCTGTTACGCTTTGGCACTGTCTTCTTATCGATAGCAATGACGGCTGGTTTATTCGGGCAATCCGGTGGGCCGGCGCCGGATCCGCCACCTTTGGGTATGGTTGCAGCGGGCGCTGCGCCCGCGCCCGCGACCCTCGCGCAGCGCGAACGGCTGCGCGCATATTTGAAGAGGCTGATCAGTCCCGAAGTGCTGCTGCGCAGCGCGGTCGGCGCGGGTTTTGGACAGTTGCGGGACGTCCCGCCGGAATGGGGCGAAGGAGCTTTGGGATTCGGCCGGCGGTTCGGCAGCGCTTACGCCGAACATCTCGTCCGCGAAACATTGCTGTTCGGATCCACCAGCGCTCTGCATGAGCACGACCGTTATATTCGCTCTGGCGAGACCCGCTTCGGCAAGCGCTTGAAATACGCCCTGGAAAGCTCCTTTCTGGCCCGCCACGAAGACGGCACGCGCCAATTTGCGTTTGCGAAGGTCGGGTCTTACATGGGAGCATCCCTGATATCCCGCACATGGCAGCCGCCCAGCTCCAGCGGTCTGGCCTATGCCGGCGTGGATTTCGCGGTATCTATGAGTGTGTCAGCCGGATTCGATGTGGCGCGCGAGTTCCTGCCCGATCTATTTCATCGCAGGTAGGATTGAGGGCATTTTGACATCGTGGAAAACTCTCCTGCGGCCCCACGCCAAGGCCCTGGCGCTGGGCCTGTTAGCTGTCATCGGCGAGACGATTGCGGACCTGCTGCAACCTTGGACCCTGAAAATCGTCTTCGATAACGTATTGAGGACCGGGTCGGTGCGGGGGCACGGCTGGCTGAACCACTTGATTCTGGCCACCGTGGGAGCAAACCCCTTGGCCATCCTGCGATTCGCCGCCATCGCCGCCTTGGCGATAGCTGTGGCGGGAGCCATCTGCTCATATTGGGAGAAGTATTTAACCACCAGTACCGGACAGTGGGTGATGCACGATCTGCGCCGCACTTTGTATTCGCATGTGCAACGCTTGTCGCTCTCCTACCACGACCATAAACAGACTGGCGACCTGATCAGCCGCGTGACCAGCGACATCGATGCGATTCAGAGTTTCATCGCCTCCGGAGTATTGGGCGTCTGCGTCGACATTTTGATGCTGGTAGGGATGGTAGGCGTAATGCTCTACGTCAACTGGCGATTTACGTTGATTGCGCTCTCGGTGGCGCCGCCGCTGTTCGCGGTGGTTTACAGCTACACCCGCCGCATCAAGAAAGCTTCGCGCGAAGTGCGCAAGAAAGAAGGGGAAATTGTCTCCTCGATACAAGAAGTGCTCACTTCCATCCGCGTGGTCAAAGCGTTCGCCCGGGAAGACTACGAACAAAAGCGGCTGGAGGAAGAGAGCCTGGAAAGCGTCGAAATCGCGCTCCGCGCCCGCGGATTGAAAGCCAAACTGTCTCCGCTCGTGGAGGTCATCGTGGCAATCGGCACCAGCCTGGTGCTCTGGTTTGGCGCGCGCATGGTCTTGCAGGGGGGCCTTTCCGCGGGATCGCTGATCGTCTTCATCCTATACCTGGGGAAGATGTATAAGCCAATGCAGGACCTCTCCAAGATGACGGACGCCTACGCCAAGGCGTCGGTCGGCGCCGAGCGCATACGGGAAGTGCTGGCCACGAACGGAGAGGTCGCGGACCTGCCCAGCGCCCGGCCCGCGCCCGAATTCAAGGGCGGCGTCGAATTCGACCGGGTGTATTTTCAATATGAAACTGACGCGCCGGTGCTTCGGGGTGCGACGCTGCGCATTGAAGCTGGGCAAACCGCGGCGCTGGTGGGTCCCACAGGGGCCGGGAAGACCACCATCGTCAGCCTGATTCCCCGCTTCTACGATCCGGTCTCGGGTGTGGTGCGCATCGACGGCCAGGACGTGCGCCGATTCACGCAGAAATCGCTGCGACAGCAGATGAGCTTCGTGCTGCAGGAGACGCTGCTGTTCCATGGTCCGATTTGGAACAATATCGCCTACGGAAAGCCGGAGGCCAGCCGTGCCGAGATCTACCGCGCCGCGGAGCTAGCAAACGCGCACGAGTTCATCGAAAAACTGCCGCAAGGCTACGACACGGTGGTCGGGGAGCGCGGCGTCACCCTCTCCGGAGGCCAGCGGCAGCGCATCGCGATTGCCCGCGCGGTGATCCGCGACAGCCCGATTCTGATCCTGGACGAGCCTAGCAGCGGCTTGGACGCGGCTTCGGAAAAGCTGGTGTTCGAAGCGCTCGACCATCTGATGGAGGGCACGACTTCCATTGTGATCGCACACCGGCTGTCTACGATTCGCCGTGCCAACATCATATTCGTGGTGGATGGCGGAACCATTCGCGAACAGGGTACGCACGAAGAACTCTTGCGGGCGGGCGGCCTCTATGCGGAATTATATGAACTCGGTTTTCGCGAGGAGGCGGCGGTCACAGGTCCGTGAGCGTGCTGATGCGCGACTCCAGCAGCCGGGAAAATGCCTCGATCTCCTGCGGCGAACAGCCCGCCGCGCGGAACGCATCGCGGATCTGGGCGGGCGACAGGCGCGCCAGCAGTTCGCCCAGCCATTTGGCATCGGCGCGCGGCACATTCCGCCCGAGATACTCCAGATGGACCCGCATAAAATACGCCTTGGGATTTAACAGGTAAACGAACGTGGGGCGCCCCGGCGCCTGGAAATCGACGCTATCGGCCCCGATCCGGCGAATGAATTTTGAGCGCCTGTACGAGTTGAGATTATCCTTGGCGCGACGGCTGGGCCACGTCCGGCTGGCCGAGCCGAAGCTGGCGCCCAAGTCGCTCACCATGTAAATGCGTTGCGGCCCATCGCGATAAACGGAGTTGTTGACATCCTTCAGGTCCCAATTGCCGATGAGGGCCATCAATACGCGCAAACCGTTCCAATCTCTTGAACCGGCGAAGCCGACGTTATCCCATTGCCAAATGCCGACCTTCTTCTCGTCTTCCCGTTTCAAGCGCACATTGTGAACCGCGCCGCCGGGGCCAATCAGATTTTGACCGCGATGCACATGGGCGGGCATGCCTTCGATCTGCATGTCGCGGAGAAAGTAGTCTTCGTTGGCGTAATAACCCACTGCCCAGGCCAGGCGCGCGGCCACCGTTTCGGGCCGGGCTTCCACATCGCAGATCATGATCGGGGCTCCTTCGTTCCCTGAACGGTGCGAGAACTGCAATGTGAAAGAGCATGAGACATGCCACGGTGCGCCAACGGTCACAAAGCCTCCGGGCGAGGAAACGCCAGTGAGATTGTTGATACAACCGGAGGACGGGATCCTGCCTCTGGTCAAGGGGATCTCCGGCGCGAAGAACAGCATCGAAATTGTGATTTTCCGTTTTGACCAGAGAGAGATCGAAAGGGCTCTGGCCAACGCTGTCAGCCGCGGAGTTTCGGTACACGCGCTGATCGCCTCCACCAACCGCGCCGGTGAAGAAAACCTGAGGCAACTGGAACTGCGGCTTCTGGCCGCTGGGATCACGGTGGCCCGTACCGCCGACGACCTGGTCCGCTATCACAGCAAGCTGATGATTATCGACCGCCGCGAATTGTACCTGCTGGCCTTCAATTGGACGCATTTGGACATGGATCGCAGCCGCAGTTTCGGGCTGATTACCAGGAGCCGGGACATCGTGCGCGAAGCCGCAAAGCTCTTCGAGTGCGATACCAAGCGGATTCCCTATGAACCATCGCTGGACAGTGTCGTGGTGAGCCCTGTGAACGCGCGCAAGGCGCTTGCCGGATTCATCCGGGAAGCGCGGCGGGAATTGATCGTTTACGACCCGAAGGTCAGCGATCGGGCAATGATCCGATTGCTCGCGGAACGCGCCAAAGCGGGCGTGAACGTCCGCATCATCGGGCGGCTGGCGGGAAGAGTCCCGGGTGTGACGGTACGCAAGCTGGCGCACATCCGGCTGCACACGCGCACCATGGTGCGCGACGGCCAAGTCGCATTCGTCGGCAGCCAGAGTCTGCGCCAGCCGGAGTTGGACGCCCGCCGGGAGCTGGGGCTGATCTTCCGCGATGCGCGGGCGGTGAACGGCCTGCTGCGCACGTTTGAGAGCGATTGGGTACAGGAGCAGCGAACGGACCAGGACACGGCAACGGTCGCGGCGCCAAGCGCCAAGATCGCCAAGCGGGTCGCCAAGGCCGTGGCCAAGGAAATACCGCCGGTCGCGCCCATTGTGAATGGCGTGCTGCAGGCAGTGGTTGGAGAAGCGGAAGTGGAGCTTATCCAAAGCGAAGTCGAAGAAGTGGTGAAGGACGCGGTAAGGCAAGCCTTAGAGGAAGTCGTGCGCGGCGCAGTGGAAGGAGCCGTGGAGAAAGGCGCTAGGGTGACGGAATGAGGCGGCCGATTGCGAGCTTGCTGACGTGCTGCGCGATGGCTCTGGCGGCCGGTGGATCCGGGCAGTGCAATCCTCAAGGATTTTGAAAAGCGCCGCGGATTTGTACGCTTGCAGAAAGAAATCCGGGCCAAGGCCGTGTGGTTCAGCTTATTCAGAGTTTGGATAAGGCTGCGCAGGATCTCAACGTAAGCCGCCAGGCGGTTCAAGACACTGGGCCGGCAGCCTCTCGATCAACACTACCTGGCACAACGCGCCAAGCGGTCGCCAGGGCTAACCGTCCGGCAAGAATAGACAAGAATCCTCAAGCCACTTCCCTGTCCGCCAACGACAGCGCCTCATCCAGCGCCGCCACCCCCGCATCGATCTCCCCGCGCTCGATAATCAGCGGCGGCGCAATCACGAAGTGGCTCAGCCACGAGTTGATGGCCACACCATTCTTCATCATCGCCGCGGCCACCCGATCGACCACCAGCGGCTTGCCCGCCATCTTGTCGGCCTTGGTATTGAACGGCTGCTTCGTCTGCCGGTTCTTCACCAGCTCGACGCACCAGAACAGCCCCAGCCCGCGCACGTCGCCGATCGAAGCATGCTTTTCCATCAGCGCCCGTAGCCGCGCGCCCAGGTACTCGCCCATCTCCCGTGCGCGCTCCACCAAGCCGAGCCGCTGCATCTCGCGGATAGCCGCCACGCCCGGCGCCAGCGTCATGGGATGCGCTTCATAGGTGTGCCCATGCGCGAAGAAATGATCGTCGAAATACGCGGCGATTTTCTGTGTGGTGGCGCACAGCCCCAGCGGCATATACGCCGAAGTGACGCCTTTCGCGGTCACCAGGATATCCGGCTGCACATCCCAATGATCGACGGCGAACCAGCGGCCGGTGCGCCCCCATCCGGTCATCACCTCGTCCGCGATCAGCAGCACTCCGCGGTCGTCGCAAATGCGGCGCAGGCGCGGCATGTATTCCGGAGGCGGCACCAACACGCCGTTGGTGCCCACCACAGGCTCCACCACCACCGCGGCCACGTCGTTCTCGTTTTCGATCATGTGGTCTACGTAATCCGCGCACGCGATATCGCAGCCCGGATACGTATGCTTGATGGGGCAGTCGTAGCAGTTCACCTCCGGCGCGAAGATGAAGCCCTGCCCCTTGGCGCCCGGCTCGGCGGGCCAGCGCCGCGGATCGCCGGTGGCCCCGATGGACGCCATGGTCGACCCGTGATACGAACGGTAGCGGGCAACGATCTTGGTGCGGCCGGTGAACATGCGCGCGATCTTGAAGGCCGCCTCGTTAGCCTCGGTACCCGATGTCGTGAAGAAGAACTTCGTCAGGCCGCGGGGCAGCACTGCGAGCAGCAGCCGGCTCAATTCCACGCGCACATCCGTGGCGTAGCCGGGCGCGATGTAGGGCAGCGTGCGGGCCTGCTCCTGAATTGCCCGGATCACTTCGGCGTTCTTGTGGCCCAGGTTGACGCACATCAACTGCGCGGAGAAATCCAGATAGCGCTTGCCATCCACGTCGATGAAATAACAGCCTTCCGCATCCACGATATGCAGCGGGGTCCAGTTTTTCTGGAAGCGCCATGTGCCGTAATTCAGCTCACGCGTCCAGCGGACGATATCCTGCGATGAAAGAACGTCGGGCATGAAACGAAACTGACATGGATGGAGCCTGCTTGTCAAACGTCCCGCGCGATACAATCGCGGTCATGCCGCCGACTCTCGAATCCAAGACCGCCCTCATCACCGGCGCCAGCAAAGGCGTGGGGAAAGGCATCGCCCTGGAACTGGCGCGCTGCGGGTGCCATATCGCGGTGAACTATTCGAGCGACGCGCGCGGAGCGGAGGCCACCGCCGCCGAGGTGCGCGCGGCGGGCGGGCAGGCGATTACCGTGCAGGCCGATGTGGGCCTGGCGGCCGATGTAGACCGCATGTTCGCCGACATGCTGCGCCAGTTCCCGCGCCTCGACATCCTGGTGAATAACGCGGGCACCCAGACCTGGAAGGCGCTGCTCGACCTGGAGGAGGCCGAGTGGGACCGCGTCATCCGCACCAACCTGAAGGGATGCTTTCTGTGCACCCGGCGCGCCGGGCGGCACATGCGCGAACATGGCGGCGGCAGCATCGTCAACATCGGTTCGGGCTGCAACAAGATACCGTTTCCCAACCTGTCGAGCTACACCGCGAGCAAGGGCGGCATCGAGATGTTCACCAAATCCGCCGCTATTGAACTGGCCCAGTATGGCATTCGCGTGAACTGCATCGCGCCTGGCGCCATCGAAATCGAGCGCACCATGCAGGAAGCTCCCGACTACGGGAAAACGTGGGCAGGCGTGACGCCGCTCGGGCGCGTGGGGCTACCGCTGGACGTAGCACGCGCGGTCGCTTTCCTGGCAAGCGGGGCGGCGGACTTCATCACGGGCCAGACGTTGTTTGTGGACGGCGGCTTGTTCAGCCACCCCGTCTGGCCGTATTGACGCGGTTGTTAATTGGCCTCCGAAGTTTGGACATCTCCCGGCCCGGCGACGAGGACAGCCGGAGGAAAATGTTCCCGGTACTGGACCCGCAGCGAGCCTTGACGGATCATTTGATGGAGCAGGTATGCGACCCTAAGAGTCTGGTTCGGGCGTACCGGCGGG
>DATNMW010000024.1:0-21356 GCA_035602155.1 Bryobacteraceae bacterium
GGCGGCAACGCAAAGAGCAGGCCGGAGATCAGGGTGAGCAGCAGACTGAAGCCAAGCACGCGGAGGTCGAGTTGCACGTCCACGCCACGCATGGTGTAGGCGTTTTGGTTCACCGATACCGCCAGTTGGGCGAGTACGGGAGCCAGCAGGGTTCCGAGCAAGCCCGCGCACGCCGCCAACAGCGCGCCCTCCGTCAGAAACATGCGCAGGAGGCGCGCGCGGCCCGCACCCAGCGCCACCCGCACGGCAATCTCGCGCCGGCGTGCCGCCGCCCGCGCCAACGTCAAATTCGCGACGTTCGCGCAGGCAATCAGGTGCAGCATTGCGACGCATACGAGCAGCAATCCGAGCAGGCGGCGCACCTCCGCGCGGTCGTCCGAGTCGAGTCCAAGGCCGGAAACCAGGGCTACGGTACGGGTGCGATTGGTAACCGGATACGCCCGCGCAAGCTGCGCCGCGACCGCCGTTGTTTCAGCTTGGGCCGCCGCGAGGGTTGCGCCGGGCGCCAGCCGACCGATAATGCGCAACCATCCGGTGGCGCGATTCCGCAGCGTTCCCGGCGACATGCGCGGCATCAGTATAGGCTGGAGTGCGATGGGCGCCCAGAGATCCGGTTGAAACTGCGTGCTTGTGCCGCGAAACTCGCGCGGCGCCACGCCGATCACGGCGAAGGCGTGCCCGTTCAGGTGAATCGTGCTTCCCACCACGCGCTGGTCTCCGCCGAACGCACGCTGCCAGAAGGCGTAGCCGATCACGGCGACGGCCGGCCCCTGCTCGCTTTCGTCCGCTGGCGCAAGCAAGCGCCCCGCAGCAGGGTTTGCGCCCAGAAGGCTGAAGTAGCTTCCGGAAACCAGCGCGGCGGCCACACGCTCGCCGGCGCCTTCGCTGGAGAAACTGGCCCGCGCGCCGGCTTCCGCGGCTAGTGCCGAGAAGCTTTTCAATTGGGCGCGGTAATCCCGGTAGTCGGGATAGCCCATGTTGCCCAGCAACTGGCCGGCTTGCCAGCGCTCGAAGACCAGCAGTTCGCCGGGAGCTTTCACGCCGGATATGGGGCGCAACAGCAGGGCGTCGATCAAGCTGAAGATCGCGGTGTTGGCGGCGATTCCCACTCCCAGCGCCAAAACGGCCACCGCGGCGAACAAAGGACTGCGGCGGAGCATGCGTACAGCGAGGCGCGCATCATGGGGCATCCTGAAGAAGGCGCTCATGCGGATAGGACGCACCTGCGGCCAGCGGTGTTAACAGGGTTGGCGGGGTTTTTACTATTGTGGCAGCTCATCGGAAACACCGTGCAAATGGGCTGATCGTCGACACGAACCTCCTGCTCTTGTACTTGGTTTACTTGGTTGGCAAGGTGAATCCCTCCAGGATTTCAAAATACGAGAGAACACGCCAATATACAATTCCTCTTCCCGACCGGCGATCCGGATCTGTACGTCAGGCTGCTGAAGCGCGGCGCCGATGCCATCAACTGCGATCGCCTGAGGCCGCTAAACTGGACGTAGCTGGCGAAGCTCATTTCGCCGCCTCGGCGCCCAGCCGGCTGGCCCGCGGATGCAATTGCCCCGCATACTTGTTGCCCGGCTTTTGCCGGTAAGGCACCGCCGACGGCGTTGAGAGCTGCTCGAACGTGAACGAGCAAATGCGCATGCCGGGATACAGCGCCACCGCCATACGGCTCAGATTGCTCAGCTCCAATGTCGCCTTGCCGGTCCAGCCCGGATCGAACAGCCCCGCCGTGCCATGCACGATAATGCCGATCCGCCCCAAGCTCGAACGGCCCTCCAGCCGGCCGAGCACATCCGCATCCAGCTCCAGCGATTCCATCGTCACGGCCAGCACGAAATCGCGCGGCTGTAGAACGAACATTTCATCCTGCGGCACCTCGATGGTGCGCATGATGTGTTGCAGGCTGGTGCGGTCGCGCGGATCGATATAAGGATGGCGGCTGTATTCGAAGACGTTGAACTCGTTGCCCAGCCGGAAGTCCACCGAGCAACTGCCGAACTGATCGGGCGGCAGATCGGGCGCGATCTTGATCTTCCCAGCTTCGATGTAGCGCTTGATGTCTACATCCGACAGAACCATGCGGGGCCTCCGGATAGGCCATCGTAGCGCAGTTTACGTTTCCGGGCGAACGGGTCAGTTGTATATCACGATCGAGACCGGATAGATTCCGACCGACGGCAGGGTGTATTCGACTGTGTTGGTGGCGGTACTGATCTCGGAAAGCGAGAATCCGAAAGCGTTTGTGACGTAAGCCGTCAAACCATTCGCCGACACGGCTACGGAAGTCGGAAGAAGCCCCACCTCTATAGTCGCGGCGATCTCCGCGGTGGCTGTGCGGACCACCGCCACAGTCGACGAATTGCCGTTCGCGACATACAGATAAGCGCCGTTCGGGGTCATCGCCACGGAATCCGGAGCCGCAAAGCCGGTGATCGTCGCGAGCATGTCTCCGTTCGCGACGCTATGCACGGCTATCGAATTGGCGTATTGGGCCGCCACGTAGGCATTGGCTCCCTTTGGACTCACGACTATGGAACTGGGGCCCGAGAGGGTCGTCCAGGTTGCTTTAACGGTGTTGCTGGTGGTGCCGATCACGGAAATAGTGGACGAATAAAGATTGGCGACCAAAACGTTCGCGCCGTTCGGAGTAATCGCCAGTGCCACGGGATTGGCGCCGACCGGTATGGTGGCCACCACCTTGTTGGTGGCGGTGCTGATTACCGAAACATTATTCGATTGTTCGTTGGCGACATAGGCCGCTTTGCCGTTTGGAGTAATCGCTACCTGAACCGGAGCGCTACCTACCGGAATAGTTGCGATCACGCTGTTAGTGGAAGTGCTGATGACCGCAACGCTGTTGAGGCTCTGCTCAGCCGCATAGACGTAAGATCCCTTCGGCGTGATCGCCAGGCCGCTAAGGCCCGCGCTGCTTAGGGATATCTCGGTGCTGATGGCGTTAGTCGCCATGTTGACGACCGATATGTTGTTTCCCATTTGGTTGGACACATAGCCGTACGGCTGCGCGGAAACGGCCGCGGCGGCGGCGGCGAATGCGAAGACTCGTAAACTCAGCCCACTTAGAACGTTCGCAAGGCGCATGCTTCTTCTCCGTTAAATATGTTGCGGACACAGCCCGGGCGTCGGGCTGCCAGCCGTGTTGTTTTGCGGCCTTGGAATTCGGCCCTCACGGGTCGCTCTCCGGCAGCACAGGGAGGCGCAGGCGGCCATTTGAATAAACTGAAACGCTTAGCTCTGGACCGGTTGCGGGCCGTCTTCCCGCCGGTCCTGAAGTGGAGCTCCGGACGGCATCCGTGGAAACTGAAATATTGTCGGCAACAAGTGCGTCAAATGCCTTCTGTACGCCTGTTCACAACGATAGCGGCATTGTAAGCCGGACTCTACGTTGTTAATGGTTAGCAATAGCTAACCAGAGTTAAGAGACCCCTTCGGAACTGGTGTTTAGATTAGACGGACCCTTACGCAAATTCGCTGCCAGAGCCAGCAGACTGAAAACAAACAGGATATGTGGGTTACACGCGAAGATCGACCTACTTTACCCGGTAAAATGTGCCAAACGTCACGCGCCAGTGTAAATCGTACATAATCCAACCAAACGGCCTTCCCGGGCATCGCTGTGACGCTTGGTTCGAAGCCGGGTCAGATATGTTCGGTATCGTTTAGCCCATTGGAAATGCGGGATTTGTACCGTTTCGTATATTGCTCGTCCAAAGGCACTTGCCACCAACCGCGCAATCGTTGGACACTGCAATAGTAACGCCAATTCGGAGGATTAAGAATAAGAAATGAAAACACTCATGATCGACATATCGCGAAGGTACGCGCCTATCGCGGCCACTCTGTTGATTGCATTGTTGTGCGGGTCGGCAGCCTTCGCAGGCACGATTGAGTCCTGTGCCTTGGGCAACGGGCCCAGCGGCACCAACACGGTGTTCCCGGTAAACTGCACCGGAGACACGTCGGGAACTCTCGAAGCATGGACGAGTTCGGCGTTTACCTACACGTCGACCGCCGGCACCACCAGCGGATTCGTCTATTCCGCGGTATATGACGACGGCGGCACCATGGATTTCTACTATCAGGTCGTCAATAGCTCTGGTTCCGCAACGTCCATTGCCCAACTGTCGGCGTTCGACTTCGTGGGTTTCACCACTAATGCGGCGTTCATTACCAACGGCGGCGGCTTGACGGGAACCGGGTTTGAAAATGGCACGGTCGCTCCTCAACTTACCAATGTCGAGAGCGGAACCACTGTCAATTTCGACTTCAACACACCCCTGGAATCCGGTGTAGTAGCTCCCGGCGAGGCGTCCGATGTGGTAATTATCAGCACGAACGCGAAGAATTACACGCTGGGTGGCGACTCCGTTCAGGATGGCGGTTCCTCGGGTACCTTAGCGGCGTTCCAGCCGTCCAGCGCCGTGCCGGAGCCCACTACGCTCGGTTTGCTGGGCTTGGGCCTCATCGGCTTGGCCAGCTTGCGGCGCCGTCGTTTCTCCCGCTGACAACGTCTTTGCGAGGCGCCGTGGTCCCCTGCGGGCGGGCAATCCCGCCCGCAGGCGGATTCAGCCGGCGATAGCCGCCCAAAAGAGCGGCTGCAAGCGGAGATTGGCCGCCCCCCAAGGGTTTCATGATAGTTGCAAGTCCTCCCAAGGCGCCAACGCCCGGCAGTGCCAGTTCGCTACACTGGTAACTCTGCCGCATGCCTGAGTTTGAAGCCATCCTTTTCGATTTCGACGGCGTCCTGGTTGACAGCGAGCCAGTGCACTGCGACTGCTGGCGGGAAGTGCTGGCGCCATTAGGCGTGCCGGTCACTTGGGAGGTTTATGCCGCCCATTGCGTGGGCGCGGTGGATAGCAGCACGGTGGAGATCTTCTCCAAATTGGCGGATCCGCCGGTCGATCCGGCAAAGCTTTGGGAGCGGTATCCGCTAAAGAAGCAGAGATTCCGCGAGTGCATGGCCGCCAACCCGCCGTTTGTCGGAGGCGTCGCGGAATTCCTTCGTGAGCTTTCCGCACAGTATAAGCTGGGCGTTGTGTCCTCCAGTTCGCACGCGGAAATCGAGCCGTTCCTGGAAGCGGCGGGCATTCGCCAGTACCTGGGGACCGTTGTCGGCGGCGACGATGTGAAGCGCCACAAACCGGCTCCCGAGCCTTATATGCTAGCCGGCCAACGCTTGGGAATAGACCGCGCGCTGGCGGTGGAAGATTCAACGCCCGGCATGCAGAGCGCCCTTTCGGCCGGTTTTGCGGTCGTGCGCATCACCGATCCGGCGCGCGTGATGGATGCGGTGCGGGCGCGGCTGAACGGGAAAAGTTAGCGGCTGTCCCGCGTTTCTGCAAGCGGATCAACTCGGTCACCGGTAGCGGCACGACTTCGCCCTGCACCTCGCCAATCACGTTGGCGGTGTGGCCGAAGGCCAGCGGGTCGCCCGTCACAAAGTGCACGATCCGGCCCGGCGTGTCTATCGAACCCTCCGCGCCCGCGCTTCCGCTGAAGCTTCCGTTGACCGCCTGCGCCAGAGCTTCAGCGCTATCCACTAGCCTTACTTCATCGCCGGCCGTGCGCTGGATGGCATCGTGCAATAGCGGATAGTGTGTGCATCCCAATATCAGCGTGTCAATCGGTCCGCACCCGTCGAGGTAATGGCGCAACAGCAGATCGCACTCCGGCGAATTCGCCAACCCTTCCTCCACAATGTGTACCAGCATGGGGCAGGCGCGCGCCCACACCGTCAAACCGCGCTGTTCGAGCCGCTGCTGGTACGCGCCGCTGGCGATGGTTCCCTGCGTGCCGATAACACCCACCCGTCCGGTGCGCGTCAGTCTGGCGGCGGCTTCCACGCCGGGATCGATCACGCCCCAGATGGGAATCGAAAAATGCCCAGCCAACTCCGGCAAAGCCGATGCCGACGCGGTATTGCAGGCGATTACCACGCCTGCGACCCCCATCCCGCGCAGGAATTCCGTAATGCCGTAGGCGAATTCCGCGACCATGGCGGCCGGCTTGCGGCCGTAGGGTACCCGCGCGGTATCGCCCAGATAGACGAAGTCGCGGCGCGGCAGCTTGCGGCGTAGCGCCTTCAGCACGGTCAGGCCGCCCACGCCCGAATCGAAAATTCCGATGGGCCGGTGCAACATGGTGGGCAGTTCGGTGGGGCGGTCCCCCTGGACCGGGCGGGACGACCCCGTACCGCTGCTGGACGCTGAAGTTGCCGCCACTTATGAGAATCCTTTCCGCATCTGTCTCTGCGCCAGCCGGCTCCACTTGGCGATGAATCGCCGCCGAAAGCGCGGCGCGGTTCTGACCGCTTCCGCCGCCCGCGCGTAGGTCTCGCGCGCCTCCTCTGTCCTGCCCAATCCATCCAGCGCCTGTCCCAGATAATACAGGCCCTCGGGATCGTAGGGCCGGCGCTCGATGTACTCCGCCAGAAACTGCCGCGCATCCCCATATTGCCCCGCCGCCAGATATACAGCGCCCAGTTCCCGTAGTATCTCGTTCTGGCTATGCTTGTCGTTGTGATCCATCACCGTCTGGAAGTGCAACAGGGCGTCCTTTAAGCGGCCTTGTTCGCGCGCGATGCGCCCCAATTGGAAATGCGCGTCGGTCTCTCCCGGATCGATGGCCACCGCGTTCTGAAACCGCTGAATGGCTTCCGTATACTGGCGCCGCTGCTGGTAAATCAGTCCCAGTTGATATTGCGCTTCACCATCGTGCGGGTTCAGCGCCGCCGCGTTCAGCATCCTGCGAAAGTTCTGGCTGCTGCGCAAGCCAGCACCCAGGTTGCCAATCTCGCCGCCCAGATAGTAATACGCGTAGAACAGGAAGAAAGGCGATGCCAGCCATCCCAGCAGAAAGCGCAGCGGCCCCCAGAGGAACGACGCTGCCACCACTGGAATCCAAGACAGTGAAACGACGGCTGCCGCGATCCTGTTTTCGGTCCCAAATACAGTGCGCACTGCGAAAAACATCAGCACCAAAAAGTAGAGGTGCGCCGCCGCGATCAGGATCGTGAACACCGGCAACGGAAGCATCCACCCGGCAAGCGCGACGGGTAGGTTCGCGGCCGCCCACGCCATCGCGGTGCAGGTGAGCAGCGGAGAATAGTCGCGCTGGAAGACGCTGCCCAGGCCGCCTCCCAGACGCGCTAGCAGCCCGCTGAGCAGCAGAACTCCCGGCACGTAGGCGACCGCCAGCACCAGCAGCGGCATGTAGAAGCCGATCGCCAATCCGGATTTGTAGAATAAGGTAACGGCAATCGCGGCCATGCTGGCGAAAAGAAGGCTGCCCTGATCCAATATCGCGCTCATGGCCGCCGAGGGCTGCCCGTAGATGCGCAACAAGAGCTTGATATTGTCGACCAACCCAGCAGCATAGCAACTCCGCTCGCCCGTCGCCCCCTCACCCGCTCGCCCACTCGTGTGCAATAGTGAGTCTAGTTATGGAACTTGAAGTTCTCCGGTCTCCAGTCAACTTCCTGAAACACATGCTCGGGGCGTTGCCCCACGAGCGCGCCCTTCGTCAATACGAATCCTGGTGGGAAGCCGAAGGCAAACACATTTCCGACGCCACCGACCGCGCCGGCACACCCTGGCTGCGCATGTTCGACCGCGGCGGCCGGCGTGTGGACGAAATCCTGTTCGCCCCCGAATACTGGCGCGGCCTGCGCCAGGGATACAAAGCCGGCGTAGTGTGGCGCGCCTTTGAGGACCAGTCGCTTTCGGCCAGCGCGCTGCTCGATTACATCACCTGCTTCTACGATCCGGGCTTGACCTGCCCTTATGTCATATCGCTTGCTACCGCCGTGGCGCTCGACCAGCATGGCAGCGAGGCGCTGAAAGCGCGCTTCCTTCCGCCGCTCCTGCGCCGGGACGACACCGTCTGGCAGGGCGCCACCTGGATGACCGAGATCAAGGGCGGCTCCGATCTGGGCGCCAATGTCGAAACCGTGGCGCGTCCGGCTGGCGACCGCTGGCTGCTCACCGGCGATAAATACTTCGCCAGCAACGCCGGCGCGGATCTGGCGGTGGTGGCCGCGCGGCCCGAAGGCGCGCCCGCGAATGTCCGCGGTCTGGCCCTGTTCCTGCTGCCGAAGTACACCGAAGACGGCCACCTGAACTACGCCATCCGCCGCTTGAAGGATAAAGTGGCCACCCGCTCCGTGCCCACGGGCGAAATCGAATTGCGCGCCAGCGAAGCCTGGCTGCTTGGGTCTCAAGATCGCGGGGTGCATCTGATTCTGGAAGTGCTCAATCTCTCGCGTGCCACGAATGCGCTCGGCAGCGTGGCCATCGCGCAACGCGCCCTGGCTGAATCCGCCGACTTCGCGCGCCAGCGCATCG
Source organism: Bryobacteraceae bacterium (assembly GCA_035602155.1). Classification (GTDB taxonomy): domain Bacteria; phylum Acidobacteriota; class Terriglobia; order Bryobacterales; family Bryobacteraceae; genus Bog-159. The sequence goes on from DATNMW010000024.1 coordinate 8,370, forward strand.
CCTTCGGCAAACCGGTCTTCGACCATCCCCTGATGCGCAAGCAGTTCGACGAACGCATCGAAACCCTGCAGGACGCCTTCGCGCTGGGCTGGGAAAGCATCCTGCGGCTGAACGAAGTGTGGCGCGAAAGATCGCCGTATTCGGACCGCTATCACCTGTTCCGCCTGGTCGCCCACCTGGCGAAATACTGGACTTCGGACATTGCGCCGCAGATCGCGCGCTGGGCCATGGAGGTGCACGGCGCTCTCGGCGTGCTGGCAGAGTTTCCGGTGGAGCGCTGGTTCCGCGAAGCGATGGTGCTGACCATCTGGGAAGGCACGTGTCATCGCCAGATTCTGGATGGCTTAGAGGTGATGGAACGCAAAGGCGCGCATCGCCTGCTCTTCGAGCAACTGCACGAAGCCGCCGATCCGGCCGGCCTCACGGAGATACGCCGTCGCGTGCAAACGCATCTGTCGCTGCCGCAAGCGCAACGCGAAGCCGGCGCGGAAGAGATTTTCCGCGAACTGGCCGTGTTTACGGCGCGCTCGGTACGCCATGCCGCCATTACCACTCTGGTGTAGCGCACGCACTCGTGCGTGCCGTGTCGAGACTCGTCCTCGACACCTTCTACGGGCTGAAGCCCCGTACTACCGGTCATATCCGCCTGCTACACTTGCCAAGAGGGTTCTGTTTGCGCTCCGCACTGCTTTTGCTCCTGACGCTCGCCGCCGTCACCGGCGCATTGGCCGGTCCGGACGATTGGCCGGGATGGCGCGGCCCTTCCTCCAACGGCGTCTCTCCGCTGAAGAATCTCCCATCCGCCTGGAGCCATGATCGCAATGTCGCCTGGAAAACTTCCGTGCCCGGGCGCGGCCACGCCTCGCCGGTCGTTTGGGGCAATCGCATATTCCTCACGACGGATATCGAAGGCGAAGTGCTGCCCGGCGTCGCGCCCGTCAAGCATAAGGTGGAGGGCCAGCCCTTCCGCCACCCCGATAGCGTCGGCGGAACTCACAAGCACACGCTCAAGGTTCTTTGCTTCGACGCGGGCGCCGGCCAACAGCTTTGGGAGCGCACCGCCTACGAAGGCCCTGTATTCGACGATATCCATAAATTCAATACCTACGCTTCGCCCACCCCGGTCACCGACGGCAAGTACCTCTACGCTTACTTTGAATCGCAAGGTTTGTATAAGTACGATTTCGACGGGAACTTGGTGTGGAAGATGTCACTGGGAGGAATCGCCACGCTGGGTGTGGGAACGGGCGTCTCGCCGGTCCTGTTCGAAGACAAGATCCTGATTCTGGCCGATCAGGATGAGGGCGACGCATCCTTCCTCGCCGCGGTATCCACCGCGGATGGCAAGGTCGCCTGGAAGATGAAGCGCAACGAAGCTGTCAACTGGACTACGCCGGTGATTGTGGAATCCGGCAAGCAGCCCGCGCTGATTGTTCCGTCCATGCAGGATGTGGTGGCGTATGATCCGCGCAACGGCAAGGAGCTTTGGCGCACCGAAGGCCTCGATAGCAATTCCGTGCACACGCCGGTGTTTGGCCATGGCATGGTCTACGTCACCAGCGGATTCCCCAAGAAGATCGTGATGGCCATTCGCCTCGACCCTGCCAAGGATCAGCCGCGCGTCGCCTGGAAGTACGAAAAAGGCACCGGATATATCCCTTCGCCGATCCTTTATGGCGACTATCTTTACGTAATGACCGGCGCCGGCCTGGTGACTTGCTTGGATGCCGTCTCGGGCGAGGTAAAGTACGAAGGCAAGCGTTTCCCGCAACCCGGACAATTCACTGGCGCTCCCGTGGCCTTCGATGGCAAGCTGATGATCACCAGCAACGACGGCGATACCTACGTGGTGAAGGCCGGACCGGATTTCGAAGTACTGGCCACCAATTCCTTGGGCGAGCCGGTCTACGCTTCACTGGCTCTGGCGGGCGATTCGGTCTATATCCGATCGGCCAATAGCCTCTATCGCATCCGCCAGAGTAGGCTAAACCGCTAGCGAGAGATTGAGTCCAGATCGGCGATCGTTTCCGAAGGAAGGTGCAGCGTCGCGGCATCGAGATTCTCGCGAAGATGTTTGGCCGATGATGTACCGGGAATGAGCACGACGTTAGGCGAGCGATGCAGCAGCCACGCAAGTGCGACCTGCATCGGCGTGGCCCGTAGTGACGCCGCCGCGGCGTCCAGCGCCGACGACTGTAGCGGCGTGAACCCTCCCAGCGGGAAGAACGGCACGTATGCTATGCCTCGCCCCGCCAGGTCGTTGATGAAACCATCGTCGTTCCGTTGCGCCAGGTTGTACAGATTCTGCACGCACACTATCTCCGCAATTGTCTGGGCCTCCGCCAACTGCTTGGGAGTGACGTTGCTCACGCCGAGGTGGCGAATCAGCCCCTTGCGCTTGAGCTCGGCAAGCGCGGTGAGCGGTTCTTCGATGGATCCCTCCGATGGCGCCATCACTCCGCCAACCCGGAGATTGACGACATCCAGCGCGTCGAGTCCCAGATTTCGCAGATTGTCGTGAACGGCATCGGCCAGTTCTTGACGCGAAAGAGCGTGAGTCCAACTCCTGTCTTCGCCCCGGCGAGCACCCACCTTGGTCACAATCACCATGCCATCCGGATAGGGATGCAGCGCCCGCTTAATGATCTGATTCGTCACATGCGGACCGTAATAGTCGCTGGTGTCGATATGATTCACGCCGGCCGCCACCGCCTCCCGCAGAACCGCGGTCGCACCGTCGACATCCCTCGGCGGTCCCCACACCTGCGGGCCGGCAAGTTGCATCGCGCCATAGCCCATGCGGTTCAAGGTCATCGAGGTGCCAGGAAGGGTGAAGCTGCCGCCAAGGTTAATCTGTTTCGTCATACTGTTTTTTCTCCAGTCGGCCGTAACATTTGTGACCGCACCTATTTTGGCTAGATGAATTCGAGACCTTGCGCCGGGAACTCATCTTCCTTGCGTGCGCATACGTGGACGCTTGTTCCAAACTAGTACGGTTTCGCGGCAATCTGCGCCTGCCCCTCGGTGAGGGTGACAGTCCGATCCGCCGCCACCCGCTTCCACTCCTGCTTCTTGCCCGTCGGCCAGCGCACCTCGATGCGATCCACCACCGTAGCCGAACCCAGTCCGAAATGCATGGTCTGCTCGTTCTGGGATAGATAACTGCCGCCGCTGAACACCTCGTCGATCTGCGTCCTGCCGCCCGCCTCGATCATGGCGCGCGCCCCGATCGCCATGCGATTCGAAGTGGTCCCCACCAGCCGCACGCGGATGGAATGCTGACGGGGGCCCAGATTCTTCAGCAGGCTGGGCGTCTCGTTCATGTTCACGATGACGATCTCCTGCCGCCCGTCGCCATCCAGATCCCCCACCGCCAGGCCGCGCGCCGGCCGCGCCTGTTGAAAGGCCGGCCCAGCCTCGCTGGTAATGTCCTGAAATCGTCCGTTGCCCAGGTTCCGATACAGCAGCGTCTTTTGCAGATAGCGGTCGCCCACCTGCGACTTGTCCACCTCGGGATAGACATGCCCGTTGGCCAGCACGATATCCTTCCAGCCATCGTCGTCGACATCCATGAAGGCGATCCCCCAGCCCAGCAACTGGTTCTTGCCCAACCCCACCTGCTGAGAGACATCGCTGAAGAACAATCCCCCATCGTTCTCGTAAAGCGACGGCAGATCCCCGGAGAAGTTCGATTTGGCGATATCCAAGAAGCCGTTGCCGTCGTAATCGGCCACCGCCACGCCCATGCCCGCTTGCAGGCGGCCGTCGTAATTGTAAGCCACGCCCGCCTCCACGCCGCGCTCTTCGAATGTGCCGTCGCCGCGATTGTGATACAGCAGGCTGGGCGTCATGTCGCAAGCCACATAGATGTCCGGCCAGCCATCGTTGTCGAAATCCGCCGCCACCACACCCAACCCGTATCGCCCGCCCGGCTTCAGGATGCCGGCCTGTTCGGAAACGTCCCTAAAAGTGCCGTCCCGATTGTTGTGGAACAGCGCGTTCCGGCCCTTCGGCAGGCCGCTGGGACCGCACATCACCGGCAGCCCTTTCCAGACGCAGTTTGGATCGGCGCCTGCGCGCGGCGTGGCCTTCAGATCCAGGTCCACGTAGTTGGCGATGAAGAGGTCCACATAGCCGTCGCGGTCGTAATCCAGGAAAGCGCAGCCCGTGCCCCAGCGCGTGCCCGTCACCGGCAGTTTGGCTTGCGCGGTGACGTCGGCAAACTTCCCGTTGCCCATGTTGCGATACAGAACGTTATGGCCGTAGTAGGTCACCAGCATGTCGGGGCGGCCGTCGTTATCGTAGTCGGCCACGCAGACGCCTTGTCCCCAGCCTTCCTGCGTGATGCCCGCCTGCCGCGCCATCTCGGTGAAGTGGCCGTTCCCGTCGTTGTGATACAACTGCGAAGTGACGTGGGACGTGCCGCTGAGTGTCGTGCCATTCACGATGAAGATATCGTTGCGCCCATCGCCGTCGAAATCGAAGATCGCCACGCCCGTGCCGGTGGTTTCCAGGATGTAGTCTTTCTTCTGCACGCCACCGAAGGTATTCGGAGTATCGAGGCCGGAAGACTTGGCGATGTCCACGAAATGGACCTCCATCGAAGGGCCGCCGAGTACGAGAAGGGCGCACGCCGCCACCGCCAGGGCGAGGAGAAGTCGAAGCACTTGATCCATTCTACGCTTCGGTGCTGGAATAAGAATATCCGTACCTATGTGGATCCTTCTTCTGCTTCTCTGGGCCGATCCCGCCGCGTTCCAGGAAACGCTGCGGACCGGTCTGGAAGCGCTGCGGAGCGACAATCTGCCAGTCGCCCGCGCACGTCTCGAAGACGCCTCGCGCATGCAGCCCGCAAGCCCGCAGGTCTGGATGGGGCTCGCCCAGACCTACTGGAAGTTGAAGCTGCCCGATCTGGCCCACTCCGCCGCCGCCAAGGCCGAATCCGTCGCGCCGGATAGCCCCGTGGTGTTGCACGGCCTGGCTTATTTCTATTCGGAAACGGGCGATCCGGCGAAAGCGGCCCCGATGGAAGCCCGTTACGCGGAAAAGACTCCCGCCGACCACGACGCCTTCGCGCGAGCCATCGACCTCTATCTGCAAGCCCGCGAGGCGAAGCCCGCTATCGCACTGGCCGGCAAGGCGCTAGCGGCGGAAGACAACGCCGGCGTACGCGAACTGCTGGGCGCAGCCTATGAGCTGGATGGCCAAGCCGAAAACGCGGCGACTGAGATGCGCAAGGCCATCAAGCTGAACGCCTATGAGGAGTCCTACTATTTCGCATTGGCCCAACTCTATCTGCGCCACCAGAATGCCGAAGCCGCCGCGCAGGTCCTCCAGGACGGGCGCAAGATCTTCGCCCAAAGCCCGCAACTGGAGCTGGCCCAGGGCGTCGCCTACTATGGATTGCGCCGTTTTTCGGACGCTGCCGATTGCTTTCTGCGTACCATCCGGATGGCGCCCGATGTTGAACAGCCCTACATTTTTCTGGGCCGCATGCTCGATCAGGCCGAAGACAAGCTGCCATTGGTGACCGAAGCGTATGCCGCGCGGGTCAAGTCGAAACCGGATGATTATCTCGCCAATTTCCTATACGGCAAGGCCCTGGCATTGGCACCGGGCGCATCCGGCGACCGCCGCCAAATCGAGGCGTTATTCCGCAAATCAATCGCGCTGAAGAGTGTTTTCTGGGAGTCGCACTACGAGCTCGGCATCCTGCTGGAGCGCGGCCACGACTTCCCGGCCGCCGCCGGCGAATTCCGGCGCGCCATCGAGATCAGCCCCAACAGCCCCACGCCCCACTACCATCTGGCCAGGGTCTACGAACGCCTGGGCAAGAAGGCCGAAGCAGCCGCCGAGCATGCCGCGCACGAGCGTCTCAGCGCCGAAGAAACCAGCGCGATCCGCAGCCAGGAGCGCGCGCTCACGCCACTGGACCTGGGGGTCAAGTAGAATTGGACTGATGCTTGCGGTTGGCTTATTATTTTTCCTGGCGGGCTCCCCCAGCGAAGCTCTCGTCCGCCAAGTGGCGTTATCGGGGCGCGTGTTGCAGATCGGCACGCCCGCGTCGGAGCGCCTTTCACCCCCGCGCGAGATCGCACCGGGTGCGCCGCCGCTGGTCAGCTTCCGCTTCTTCGAAGGCAAAGAGCGCCATCGCTTCAGTGGCCTGGACCTGGTGATCGACGATGCGGGCCATTAGCGCCATCCTTCTGCTTGCCCCTCTGGCTGCGCACGGGCAGCAGGATTCGCTCGGGAAGGTCGCGGAAAGTCCGCAGCGCCGGGCCTTTCTGGCGTTGGCCCAAGCGGCTGGCGGCCATTGTGTAGCAGCCATGCCCGATTTGGCCAAACAGTTCGCCGAGACGCCGGAGCCCGAACTGCGCCGCCTGGCGGGCCTCGCTTTGTCCCAGTGCGACTTGGCGCAGGGACATTATGACGAAGCGGTCCCGGTGCTGGCGCGCTTGAAGACCCTCTATCCGGGCGATGCGGACGTGCTTTACCAAACCGCCCGCCTTCACATGAGAGCTTGGAACGACACGCTCTTCGAGATGTATCGCAAAGCTCCCTCCTCCTACCGCGTGAACCAGATCTCGGCCGAGATTTTCGAAATCCAGGGGCGCTACGCCGAGGCGGCCGCGGAATATCGCAAGGCCATCGAAAAGAACCCCGCGGCCCTCGACCTGCACTTCCACCTGGGCCGAGCGCTGCTGCTCCAATCGCATTCGCCGGAAGACCTGGGGTTGGCGCGGCGCGAATTCGAAGCCGAGCTGAACCTGAACCCGGCAGACGCCGTGGCGGAATATGAGATCGGCCAGATTCTGCTGACCGGCCAGGATTCCGCCGCCGCCGTCAAGCGCTTCGAGCGCGCCGCCAGCCTCGACCCCGCCTTCGCGGAGGCGCTGCAGGCCGTAGCCAAAGCGCGTATGGATGCCAAGCAGTATGGCGAAGGCATCGCGCTGCTCGAAAAAGTCGTGCGCCTGCAGCCCGGCAACGAGTCCGCGCACTACAGCCTGATGCTTGCGTACCGCAACGCCGGGCGCACTGCGGACGCCGCCGCCGAGCAGGCCGCGCTCGACAAGTTGCGCCAGGCGCCCGAGGGCGAGTTCACCGATTTTCTGAAGCGCCTGGGGGACAAGGCGCCCCAGCAGTGATCCGCTCCGCCATCCTCTTGCTTTCCGTCCTGCTAATGGCAGCCACGCCCGCGGCCGACTTTCACCCGGACTTTCACAATGTCGCGCACCAGGCCGGCCTTACTCAATCTTTTCCCAACGGAGGCGGCCAGTCGAAGCAATACATCGTCGAGACAACCGGCAGCGGCGCAGCGTTTCTGGATTACGATAACGACGGCCTGCTGGACATATTTCTGGTCTCTGGCCCGGGCGGCACGAACCGCCTGTACCACAATCTCGGAAACGGCAAGTTCGCCGACGTCACTAAACAGATGGGCCTCGAGCACACCGGGTGGGGCCAAGGCGTCTGCGCCGGAGACTTCGATAACGATGGGTACACCGACCTGTTAGTCACTTACTGGGGACAGAACGTGCTGTACCGCAATAAGGCCGGCCGCGGTTTCGAGGATGTCACCGCCAAGGCCGGCCTGAAGCAGGACCGCGTGCGCTATAACACCGGCTGTGCGTTCCTGGATTACGATAACGACGGCCATCTCGACTTATTCGTAGTAAACTATCTCCAGTTCGATTTTGCGACCACTCCCAAACCCGGCCAGAATGCCTACTGCTGGTATCGCGATCTGCCGGTGGCGTGCGGCCCGCGCGGTCTGCCGTTCGACCGCAACATTCTCTACCACAACAACGGCGACGGAACTTTCACCGATGTTTCGATCGCCTCCGGCATCGCCAAACCCGCGCATAATTACGGCCTGGGCGTATTGACCGGCGATTTTAACCACGATGGCCTCACTGATATCTACGTGGCTTGCGACCAGACGCCGTCGATTCTTTACATCAACCGGGGCGATGGCACCTTTGTGGATGAGGCCCCGATGCGCGGCACTGCCTTCGATGACAACGGCAACGCGCTTTCCGGCATGGGCGCGGCGGCGGGCGACTACGATGGCGACGGCTGGCCCGATATTTTTCGCTCCAACTTCTCCGACGAGCGCGAAACGCTTTACCACAATCGCGGCAACGGCGAGTTCGACGACGCCACGCTGGCCGCCGGCATGGCCCTGAATACCCGCTTTGTGGGATGGGGCTGCGGCTTCTTCGATTTCGATAACGACAGCTGGCAGGATCTCCTGTTGGTGAACGGCCACGTCTTTCCCGAAGTGGACCGGCTGGGCATCGATGTGCACTACAAGGACCGGGCGATCTTGTATCACAACACCGGCAAAGGAAAATTCGTGGACATTTCGGAGTCGGCCGGCCCTGGCATTTTGGAAAAGCATTCCGCGCGCGGGGCGGCGTTCGGGGATTACGACAATGATGGGAACGTGGAAGTGCTGGTCAACAATCAGAACGAGCCGCCGTCCCTGCTGAGGCAAAGCGGCAAACCGGCGGGCAACTGGGTGCTGTTGAAGCTGGTGGGTGTCAAGTCCAACCGCAGCGCCATTGGGGCGCGCGTGCGATTGACTGCTGGCGGACTGACGCAAATCGGTGAGGTGCGGAGCGGCGGCAGCTACCTTTCGCAGAGCGATCTGCGCCTGCACTTCGGACTGGCGAATGCGCGGCGCATCGACAAGGTGGAGACCTGGTGGCCGTCGGGCGAGCGGCAGGTGGAGCAGGTCGAGAAGGATCTCCCCGTCAACCGCGTCATCACCATTCGTGAAAGCCAGTGACCCAGCGTGTGCGGGCCGCAAGTCCGGGCGGAACATTTTTGCCAGGCGGCTGCTGCACGTCCTGAGCAGCAAGACGGCGGATATCACATTTCCGGGAGTCGAGTTCCGCTCGATTCCATCGTGTATGCCTTCCTGCGGGGCGAATCGCCCGAAGGCATCGTCGAATCGCATGAGGCCGCGGTTCCAGGCTGAAGCAGACCTCAACCAAAAGATCGTACTTGGCATCTGCCGCCGTGAGCGGGCCGTCGATCTTGAGGATGCCCGCGCGGCAGGGCTTATCGGTCTACCAGATCCCGACTTCCTTCACAAAGCGGCCGATCTTGGGGGATTTTGATTTCTCATGACCGCAAGACCATGCCGGCGCACTTTGCGCGATTCCTCGCTAGCCGCACGAGTCCGGGGTTGATCGTTGTCCCGCAGGATCTCGGATATAGGTCGCGCGATTGAGGATCTGCCGACCGTCTGGGCGGCTGGCGATGCGGAAGGAACAATCCCAGTCTGTAATGTATTTTTAGCTAGTTTATGATGGTTTCCGGCTGCATCCATGGTATTCTAGGTCTTTGGGACGAGTTCCATGGCCGACAAGAAAACAATGACGGTAAACCTTTCGGACGCCGAGATGCGCGCCCTTGAGGAAATTTGCCAGCAAAAAGACCTGAGCAAGACGGCCGTCGTGCGGCAGGCACTACGGCTCTATCAACTGGTGAACGCGAGAATCGCGGGCGGCGGGAAGCTTTTCGTCGAGGATGGAAAGAAGGAGAAAGCGGAACTGATGGTTCTATGAACAAGGCGCAGCTATGGGAGCGCCAGACGGACCAGATCGTCTCCGCGGAGTTGCTCCCTGAAATGACGCCGGAACCGGTGGTGCAAACTGGAGAACGTTGGGAAATGTTTCGGGTCCGGGCGCGCGCACGCCTGCGACGCAAGCGTGCGCCAATCCCGGAACACGACCATTGGGATTGGGATGAGAAATCGCACGACCTGAAACTTACCGCCTATCGTTGCCTCGGCATCCGTTACGAGGACGAGGTTCAAGGGCTGATGATGATTTCGACCTTGGCAATTGAAGGCCGTTTGCCGGTCCATAAAGGCAAGCCGGTTTTGTATGTCAAGTACATCGAGAGCGCTCCGTGGAATCTTAAGGGTTATGCGGGTGCGGGCGCCCGGTTTGGCGGTATTGGCAGCTCTCCGATTCGGACGGCAATCGCGGTGAGCTTGGAAGAGGAGTTTCGAGGTCGAATCGCTCTCCACTCGCTGCCACAGTCCGAGCCATTCTACGGTAGGTTTATGGAAGACTTAGGAATCGATCTTGATGTGGAGGAGCTTCGCTACTTCGAAATGGGCGAGGAGCGCGCTCTCAAATTCATGAAAGGGGGCGATGTATGAAACTGCCGAAGATGAAGGAAGAGGCTTTCCTCCGGCTGGCTAGGGAGGAAGCCAATTGCAGTATATCGGCGGGTAGCATGCGGGGCGTGTTCAGAAGAAGAGAGAGCCCTGCTGCGAAGGCTTCTGTGCGGGTTAGTAAGAAAGTCGGCCGGGGCGCGACGACTCTCAAGGTGACGGTTCCCGGCGCGCTGTATCGCAAGGTTGCGGAGTTGGCTGCGCGGCACGAGGTTTCCGTGGAGCGGATCGTGGCGGCGGCGTTGGCCGAGCGGCTTTCCGGGTGGACGCGCGTGGAGCAAATCGCAGGGCGTAGCTTCCTGGCCGCGCTGAACAAGGTTCCAGCGGCCGAGCCTGCGCCAGAGGACCGGCTCTAGAGATCTAGAGGCGGCAACGCCGACGAGTTTTTCCGGCGCAGCGTGGGACCCTCTTTCTGGGCTCGTCCAGTATTTGGCGCTGCGGGCCAGGATGTCTGTCCCCTGGCAAGTTCGCAAGATCGCGTGGAACACACTTGAGATGCAGGGCAGTGCTAATCTCGGAGGTGTGCGATTAAAGAGGAGGTTAACGTGGAAATCCCGGACAAGATTAACTTCGCGGCGCAGCGACTGAACGAAGGTCACAGGATAAATCGTACTTCCAAACACTAGCGGAGCCGTTCCTCCTCCTTCGCGAGATAGAGCTTCACGTTCGACGCCTCCTCGGGGATAAGCTGTGCACTACCGATTTTGATCTGTTGGGTTCGTTCGTACCTGGGGCGAGGAACAAACCTCAAGTCGTTGCGGATCTCACATTCGGTCAATACGTACGACTCTTCCAGCATCCGCAGATCTGGGCGAAGCTCAACTTGAAAATCGACTGTGGGACATTGACGGGGCTTCTCGAGGAAGTGCGCCTGATCCGAAACGACGTCATGCATTTCGACCCAGACCCCATGACGCCCGACGAGTTGGGCACGCTGAAACGGGCGGTCCGATTCATGCAGGAGATCTACGAACTTCTGTTGAAATTGCCGCCCCAATCGGCAAGCACAACTGCGTGATTCGGGTGGAGGAGTTTGGGTTCGTGGCGGTTCGGAGGAGGCGCTTACGGTTCGCGGGTGCTCCGGCCTATTAGCGCTGTCCTCAGAGTTCCCTGTAGGCAACTATGGCAGACTAGATGAGATCGGCTTCATCCCCACCCCTCAGCGTCGAGTCAGTGCTGCGCCTGTCCAAACCATTTCCTGCTGGACTCTCGGAGGTTCGGTTCGGCAAGTACACAATGAAACCGCTTCCGTGCGCATCCGCCGGGTTTGGCGAGGCGCTTCTCTCCTTCGAAGATCAGATGACCACCACTACGGGCGCGCACCCAGAACAAGAGTCCGACATCGTGGCTCGCTTCCTGGGCCTTGTGCTAAACGCCCGAGTTGAACGAACGGCATCGCGCATCGGGACACTGAACGTACCGGCAGTTCCGGACACACGGCGACAGTACCCTCAGTTCTTCGGAACAGCCGACGTTTCAGTCCTGAGCGATTACACGGACAGGCTGCTCTCGCTGCCGCTCGGCGTCTGCCGCCAGTTTTTGAGAGCTTGCCATACATATTCGTTTTCTCTCGGTTTTATCCCTGCCGATCCGGCTTTTGCGTTCTTCCTGCTGGTCGTCGCGGCGGAATGCCTTTCAAGTCAGACGGCCGTAATCCCGGCCTCCGAGGCCCCTACGCAAAAAAGCTGCGAGCGTTTCTGTCAATTTCTGGCTAGGTTTGGGACTCCGCAGCCAGACTTAGCGGACGCCGTGCTACTGGGACTGTTGAAGACCGTGTATCACAATTTTCGATCCGCCTTTGTCCACGGAGGAAGGGAGATCCCTCTCGCGCCGCTCATCGCCGACTCACAGGGTCACCCATACTTTCCGCACTGGCCAGACGGGCGCAAAGAGCTGGCGCCGGGCCTCGCCTGGTTCGCAGAAAGGGTTCGCAGCGCACTGCTCGGCTACCTCCAAAGCCGCGCTGAGGTCCGGCCCAACCCCGAGTTGATCGCCGATCTGGCCCAGCAACGCGGAGTGTTGAAGCTGAAATTCAAGAGTGATGTGAAGGCGGGACAGGCAATTCTTTTGAGCGACGTAGATCTTGATGGCTAGAAAACGCCCGACAGTCGGCCGCAGTCCGGAGATCGTTCGGAGGATACTCGTACGGTCTCCCTGACGTGGCCGAATGCACCGCTGGGAGCGCGCCCGCAGCCTGCGAGGCTGCACCCCACGGGTAAGCTACCATAAACCTTGTGCCGCACCAACCCCGGCTCTTCCTCATCGACTCCTTCGGATTCATCTTCCGCGCCTACCATGCGCGCGCACGTAGCGCAGCGCCCCCTATGCGCACCAGTGCGGGACTCTCCACCGAGGCCGCGTACATCTTCAATAACATGCTGCGCAAACTGGCCAAGAGCTACGCGCCCGAGTACATCGCCGCCGTCTTTGAGAGCGGCGCGCCGGTGGCGCGCATGGCCGAGTTCGCCGAGTACAAGGCCAACCGCACCGAAATGCCTCCGGACTTGGGCGAGCAGATCCCGCACATCCGCCGCATCCTGGAAGCTATGAGGATACCTATCCTGGAATTCGCGGGCTTCGAGGCCGACGACGTCATCGGCGCCATCGCGCGCCGCGCGGAGCAGGCCGGCATGCAGGTGGTCATCGTCTCCAGCGACAAGGATATGATGCAGATCGTCAGCGAGCGGGTCTCCATGCTAAATCCCGCCAAGGACGACGAGTGGTACGACCCGGCCAAGGTCAAAGAATTCCTGGGCGTGCTGCCGGCGCAGGTGGCCGATCTGTTCGCGCTCAAG
>DATNMW010000025.1:0-3174 GCA_035602155.1 Bryobacteraceae bacterium
CCACGCGGTTCCCATGCGGGCAGGCTTCTCCGGCGCCCAGCTTTTCGACCAGCCTGCGCTCGAAATCTCCCGAAACCGCGTGCTCCAGTTGCTCGGCCTCTTCGTGCACCTTGTACCACTCCATGCCGAAGATCTCGGTCAGCATGCGCTCGATCAGGTGATGCCGGTTCAAAATGCGATTGGCGATCTCGCAGCCGGCGGCGGTCAGCGTGATGTGCCCCTCTTCGCCTACGCCAATCAGCGCATCGCGCTTCAGGCGCTTGATGGCCATGGTCACCGCCGGCGCCGTGACGTTCAGCCAACGCGACAGCGTGGCCGCCTTCACGGTTTCCCCCTCGGACTCCGCTTCCGCGATCGCCTTCAGGTAGTTTTCCTTGGAAATGGTGATTTTCACGCGCTTGCTCCGATTGTATCGCGCTGTGGGAGAATCGAGAGCGGCACTTAATCACCGATGGGGCAACTGCTGGCGGCGGTCCAAGCGGCCCGTGTCTACGATCTGGCGCAGCCTTTCTACCCGGGGATGCCGCACCATCCCGACCATCCGCCCTTCCTGTTCGGGTTGAACAAGAAGCATGGCGATTACGTAGCGCGCAATGGCGCGAGTTCGGCTTCCGAAGGTCTGGCGCTGGGCGGGCATGTAGGCACCCTTATCGATGCGCTGTGCCATTTTTCATGCGGCGGCAAGCTGTCGAGTTACTGGAAGGAGGTCATCAACTTCGACGCGCCGGTGCGGCATGGCACCATCGGCGTGGCGGACATGGACCTGTTTCCGGTACGCGGACGATCCCGAGACTGCGTTCGGCATGTTGAAGGAGCACCTGACCACTCACCTACAGCCTGAGACGCCGGAAATGCCGGCGATTTCGAAGTCGCGGAACCGCAAAAACCGGCCGGCGCGTAATCTTTAATTCCGACTTCTGCCTTCCGACTCCTGGCTTCTCGGGCGCCGCGAGCGCCTCGCAGCCACACCTTCTTCGCCGCTGCATCGGCTGAGTTTCGCGCCGGTGCGTCGGCGGGCAACGGGGCTTGTTCGCGGGACTGGAAGCCGCATCGTGACGGAATCATACCCGCCCCGCAGGCTCCCCGCCATCGCTGGTATCACATCGCGGCGGCGCTGCTCTTCATCGTATTCTGCATGGAACTGATCTTTTTGGCGATCTTCTTCTGGCCGGAATTCTGGGACCGGAGCCTCTTTTCTTCCCTCGCCCCCGAGTGGCGCATTTATTGGGACAACGCCTACATGCGCGGCGCCGTCAGCGGCCTCGGAATCGTGAATGTATACATCGCGCCAGTCGAGATATTCCGCCTGGCGCTTTGCCCGCCGCTATCGCGACCCCAGTCTGTACCTGTAAAGTAATACCATATAGGTATGATCCGGTCGTTAAGGATGCGCGGGCCGAGAAGCTAATGGGCGGCCGGCGCGTCGTTGAACTGGTGAACATCGAAGAACAAGCTCGAACCCGGCTGATCCGGCTCGACTCCGCGACTTCCCTCGCAGACCTGCGAGCGCTTCGCGGCAACCGGCTGGAAGCGCTGAGCCGTGGCCGCAAAGGCCTATTCAGCATTCGGATCAATGACCAATTTAGAATCTGCTTCAAAAGGAGTGCGGAAGGACCGACCGATGTCGAAATCGTCGATTACCACTGAAAAGAAGCTGCCGCCAATTCACCCGGGTAGAATCTTGCTTGAGGATCTGAAGGATGAACAGATCAGCATAAACGGCCTGGCGCAGGCGATCCGCGTGCCGGCCAACCGCATCAGCCTGATCGTGAACGAGAAGCGCGGCATCACGGCGGACACGGCCGCGCGGCTGGGACGGTACTTTGGCACTTCGGCGCAATACTGGCTGAACATCCAGAATCGCTTCGATCTCGACTGCATCGATTGGGCCGCGATCGAGCGGGACGTTATCCCAAAGCGGGCAGCCTGAAGCTTCCCGTCCGCGCGCTGATTGGTCAAAAGCTGCCGCCATTTGCTTACTCCACGGCTGTTTCCTAACGAGCCTCGCCAAACAGCCTCTGGCGCGGGCCTTCATACAAATCCCGCGCGCCGCCGGCAAACCTCCCATCTGGGCCCGGCATATCTATCTCCCCTCTTTGGAGATTCACACCAACGCGGTCCTCCACCATATGGAACTGCAGCCGAAGCAGTTGACGGCACACGGACTGACCTTGGTTGATGACTGGGAGAAAACCTATCGTGAGCGAATCGAAGCGGGCATCAATCCCCGGACCCGAAAGGAACTGGCGGACCGACGCCGGGATCTCTGGGGCTTTGCCGAACACTTAGCCAGCCAGATGTGGAAGCTAAGACATGGCGGCGCCCATCCGCGGGCAGCCCTGAATATCCTGGCGACCCCAAGGGCGTAGCGGATCTGGCTGAGACGTTCGTGGCTCTTCACTTCTCGTCATTCTTGCTGTACGGCATGCGCCAGATTCAAAACCTGGCGTGGTTCCCCTCCATCGGTTTCGTGTTCTTGATGTTTTCGATGAATTCCTGCGGTTTTCAAGCTCCGCAGTGGATTGGACGGTTTCTCCTCATTCTGTTTGCGGCGATCGCCTGGATGTTGGGGACCTGCATGGTGGAGATTGAGCGCGATCCGATTCTCAGCCGCATCGCCGGCACCGAACCAGGCAAGCTGAACACGAGGTTCTATGTCAAGCTGGCCCGCTGTGGCGCCCTGCCATCATCGGCCTGCTCGCCTCGGTGTTCCCCTCCATCACGAATATTCTCTTCTCGTGGTTCCAGCCGGCGCTGGAAGCGCTAAAGTGAATGGCATCACGCCGCCCTCCCCCACACCTTCTGCGCCGCCGAACCTTCCCAGTTGCACCGGCCGCCCGTCCACGAGCAAAGTCAGCACGTCGTCCGCATTCCGCGCTTCCACGCTCACCCGCGACCCTGGCCGCACTCCTAAACCTTCGAGATATTCCAGCCGACGGTCGCGCTCGTAAACGCTAGTGACCGCCACAGCTTCACTGCCCGTACTATCGTCGAGGGTTTTCAGGCCGCGACGGCGCCGGTCGGCGGGCGTGTCCACGTCCACGCGGTTCCCATGCGGGCAGGCTTCTCCGGCGCCCAGCTTTTCGACCAGCCTGCGCTCGAAATCTCCCGAAACCGCGTGCTCCAGTTGCTCGGCCTCTTCGTGCACCTTGTACCACTCCATGCCGAAGATCT
>DATNMW010000026.1:0-52482 GCA_035602155.1 Bryobacteraceae bacterium
CAGGGAGGCGCTGCGCAAGGCGCCGCCGCCCGCCAGCGGGTAGGGAGCTTCGGCGGAAATGAACAGCGCGCTATGCATGGCTCCGTGGCGCAGGCACTCGTGCCTGCCGCGACGACACTCCTGCCGTCGCAAACTTGCTTAAGAGAGTTCCCCCCGACGAAATCCACTCCCCTATATGTCCGAAACCCGCCGGCGTCTCCCGCACATTTATTTGGAAGGCAAGTGGCTCTTCGTAACCTGGCATCTGCAAGGCAGCCTGCCGCATGATCGATATCCGCCGCCCGGACTTCGCGCGGGAGAGGCCTTTGTCTGGATGGATCGTTACCTGCATACCACCCGAACTGGCCGACTGTACCTTCGCCGGGAGGAGATTGCCCACATAGTCGTCAACTCGCTCCGCCGCGGCGTCGATCTTGGTCACTACGACCTGCGCGCTTGGGCGATTATGGCCAACCATGTCCATGTGCTTCTGCTGCCCAAGGTTTCGCCAGCGCGTTTGCTGGGTGGGCTGAAAGGTTCTGCAGCGCGTGAAGCCAACCAGGTCCTGGCCGCACAGGGCAGCCTTTTTGGCAGGCCGAATCCTATGATCACTGGGTCAGGGACGCGCACGAGTTTGAAAAAATCGTTGCTTACATCGAGAACAACCCCGTGAAAGCCGGATTCGCGGCTCGCGCGGAGGACTACCCTTGATCTAGTGCGGCAAAACCGCCCGGGGTGCCCCATGGGCCCGACGACAAGAGCGCCGTAGCTGCAGGCACGAGTGCCCGCGTCACTTCTACTTCTGAAGGGCTTCTTCATACACCTCATGTGTGAGCTGCGCCGTGCGCCGCCATGAAAATTCCGCCGCCCGCCGCAACCCGCGCTCACGCCACGGCTTAGCCCGCTCGGAATGCGCCGCGATATCCAACATAGCCCGCACCAACTCGGCGTAAGATCCCGTTGCGAGAGCGGCGCCCGCGGCAATTTCCGCGATCGCCGGATCCCGCGAGGTGATGACGCAAGCCCCGCACTGCATGGCTTCCAGCACCGGCAGCCCGAAGCCTTCGTAGAACGACGGATAGACGAACGCCAGCGCTCCGGCCAACAACTGCGCCAACCGCTCATCGGATACCTCTCCAATAATCTGCAACCCAGGTTCGGGCGAAAGTTGCGTGAAATCGGATCGCCGCCGCCCTGCCAGTACCAGATCTACGGAATGCATGTGGCGCACCTCCCGCCACGCGGCCAACAGGCCCTGAATGTTCTTGCGCGGCTCCAACGTTCCCGCATATAGAAAATAGCTTGGCCCAGGCGGCGCGGCACCCTCTCCACCACGGGGGCGGAAGCAGGCGGAGGCCGCGTGCGGAATTGCGCGGATACGTTCAGGATGAAGCCGGAACCTCTCGATGGCCTGCTTCCGCACCGCTTCGCTGGGAGTCACAATCATAGTGGTCAGGCCCAATCCGATCAGCAGGGGCGTGCGCCGGCGTACCCGTCCGGCGTTGGAATGCCAATCCGCCTCCATCCACGGGGAAAGGTCGTGCAGGGTCAAGACGCTGGGACGGCGCGCCAGATACGGCACAGCAAAGTCCGTGCCGTGGAACAGTCCGGCTTCCAATCGCTGCAGTTCGCGATCCAGGCCCCAGAGCCACCAGCGGCGCTCGGCTGCATGGCGTGGGCCGCCGCCGCGCCGCAGATTTGGAAAGGAAGGCCGCGGCATTTCAAAACGCTGGTCGGAAACCAGAAAGTATTCGTCCTCCGGAAAGTTCGCCGCCAGCGCCTTACTGAGCTCCTCCGTATAGCGCCGCAGACCTCCGCTGGAGAGCGTCAGCGGAGTTGCGTCAATCGCCACGCGCATCGATCACCGTGCGCAGTTCATCCGGCCGGTTCTCGTAATTGCGCGCGTAATAGCTAAGATATTCGCCGCTGCGCACGCGCGCGACCCAGGCCGTGTGGCCGCGATACCAGTCCACAGTGCGCGCCAATCCGTCGTCGAATGCGACTCGCGGCGCCCAGCCGGTTTCGCGCTTGAGTTTTTCGCTGGAGAGCGCATACCGCCGGTCGTGTCCCGGCCGATCCGTGACGTACCGGATCAGGCTGTCCGGCTTGCCTGTAGCCCGCAGGATCCGCCGGACCACATCCAGGTTCGGCAGTGAGCAATTTCCGCCGACATTATAAATCTCACCGTCGCGCCCGTGTTCCAAAGCCGCGCGGATCCCCCGGCAATGATCCTCCACATAAAGCCAGTCGCGCACCTGTTGGCCGTCGCCATACACAGGCAGCGGCCGGTCCTCGAGGGCGTTAGTAATCATCAGCGGAATGAGTTTTTCAGGGAAGTGATACGGCCCGTAATTGTTGGACGCGCGAGTGACTACCACCGGCAATTTATACGTGACGAAATAGGAACGCGCCAGCAGATCCGCACCGGCTTTGGACGCCGAGTATGGGCTGGCCGGGTTCAGCGGGAAGTTCTCGGCGGCTTCGAGCGGCGCGTCCAGGCTGCCGTAAACCTCATCGGTCGAGACTTGCAGGTAGCGCGCGGTATGGTGGCTGCGAGCGGCCTCCAGCAATGTGAAAGTGCCGCGCAGATTGGTTTCGAACACCGGGCTGGGTGCGAATATGCTGCGGTCCACGTGCGACTCCGCGGCGAAATGCACTATGGCATCCGGCCGCTCTTCACTGAGAATGGCGTCCACCAGCGCTTCGTCGCAGACGTCTCCGTGGACGAAGCGGTACCGCGGGTCGTTCGCGACGGCCTCCAGATTCTCCAGGTTGCCGGCGTAGGTCAGCTTGTCGAGATTGACCATGCGCACGGACGGATCTTCAGCCAGAAAAAGCCGGATGAAGGCCGACCCGATGAAACCCGCGCCTCCGGTAACAAGGAGTTTGCTCATGCGCACCGTCTACTTGTACTGCAGTTCCCAATCGTAGTGAATGGCCGGATGGTTGTGGGGAATTCGCCCTTCGTCCTTGGGATTGTAGAACCGGTCGGTGGTGTAGATCAACATGGCGGGCGCGCCGCCGATCACTTTGTAGCCATGCCCGACTCCCGGCGGAATCAGAATCTGCCACGGCCGCAAAACGCCCGCGTAGATGGTATTCCGCGCACCGAAAGTGCGGGATCCCACACGCAGATCCACCAGCGCTACCTGTAGCATCCCCATGGCCGGCGTCCAACAATCGGTCTGGTACAAGTGATAATGAAACGCCTTGATCGTGCCGGGGTAATTGAAAGCAGTGGAAGTCTGCGTGCTTTCCGGCGGGAAGCCAGCCGCCAGGCCGCGGCCTATGCGCTGCACTTCCAGAAAATACCCCCGATCGTCGGGCCAGACCGCCAGCGGATCGATGCGCACGCCTTCAATCAGATCCGCCGCCGCGGGCGAGCCGATCACCGCTCCGATGCCTTTCGCGCACTCCGGATAAGCCAACTCCAGCGAACCAGATGAGGCGATCGGCTGTGGCTCTCGCACCGGGGATCCCGTCACCGGGCCAGTCCTTCCATGGTGAGTTTTTCCGCCTCCGCTAGCCGGCGGGCGGTCACCGACTGCGACACCAGGTTCGCGGCGCGCAGCAGGGAATCGAAAGTGCCGGCATCGGTCCACCAGCCCTCCAGAAAATCGAACGTCATGAAACCTTCCTGGATGTAGGCATTGTTGACGTCCGTGATTTCCAATTCGCCGCGCTTGGACGGCACTAGCGTGCGGACCTTATCGAACACCGTGGCGTCGTACATGTAAATTCCGGTGACGGCGTAGTTGGATTTGGGATGCCGCGGCTTCTCTTCGATATTGACGATGCGGTCGACGGCGATCTCGGCGACGCCGAAACGTTCGGCGTCGGTGACCTGCTTGAGCAGGATCTTGGCGCCTTGCGCCTGCTTGCGGAAATCGTCGGCAGCCTTGCGGATGCTGCCCTCGATGATGTTGTCTCCCAGGATCACACACAATTTCTGGCCATCGGCGAAATGCTCGGCCAAGGCCAGCGCATCGGCGATGCCGCCTTCGCCCTCCTGGTAGGTATAATCGATGTGCGTGAGCCCGAACTGCTTGCCATTGGCCAGCAGCCGCAGAAAATCGCCCGCATTCTTTCCGCCGGTGACGATCAGGATGTCCCGGATGCCCGCATCGACCATGGTTTCGATGGGGTAATAAATCATCGGCTTCTCGTAAATCGGCAGCAGATGCTTGTTAGTGATCTTGGTCAGCGGGAAGAGCCGGCTTCCCGTACCGCCCGCCAGAACGACGCCCTTCATAAGGTCTCATGATATACCATGACACAACATGATACAATTTTGGCGGGATGCATCATTACAACTGGAACGTTGTGGATGAAGAGCGGCTCAATCCCCTGCTCGGCCGCAAGACCATCCATGGACAAACCCTGACCGTCGCGCGTATTCGGTTGGAGAAGGGCGCCGTGGTTCCCATGCACAGTCATCCTAACGAACAAATCAGCATGCTGGAGAGCGGTGCGCTACGTTTCCTGATTGGAGGCGAGGAACGCATTCTGCGAGCGGGAGACGCGCTGGTCATCCCGGTCGGCGTGCCGCACATGGTGGAAGCGCTCGAAGACTCGCTGGCCGTCGATCTATTCTCGCCGCGGCGCGAAGATTGGATTCGCGGCGACGACGGCTACTTGCGGGGTTGATACGGTCGGCGCGGGTACGTTCCCAAAACTGGGGCGGTCCCCCCGCGGTGGAGGGGGACCGATGCCCCGCTATGAAATACCAAGCGACATTGGACAATAGGGCTACACATCGTAATACATCGCGAACTCGTACGGATGCGGCCGCAAACGGATGGCGTCCGCCTCGTTCTTGCGCTTGTAATCGATGAACGTCTCGATCAATTCTTCGGTGAAGACGTCGCCCTTCATCAGGAAGCCGTGATCGTCTTCCAGGCAACTGAGCGCCTCTTCGAGCGAAGCCGGCATCGAAGGCACGTTGCGCATCTCCTCCGGCGAAAGATCGTAGATGTCCTTGTCCAGCGGTTCGCCGGGATCGATCTTGTTGGCCACGCCGTCGAGACCGGCCATCAACATGGCCGCGAATGCCAGATACGGATTGGCAGCCGGGTCCGGAGGGCGGAACTCCACCCGCTTGGCTTTGGGGCTGGCCGAGTACATCGGAATGCGGCAGGCCGCCGAGCGATTGCGCCGCGAGTACGCCAGGTTTACCGGCGCTTCATAACCCGGCACCAGCCGCTTGTAGCTGTTTGTGGTCGGCGCGATGATCGCCGAAAGCGCCCGCGCGTGCTTCAACAAGCCGCCGATGTACCACAGTCCCAACTGGCTCAAGCCCGCGTAGCAGTCGCCCGCGAACAGAGGCTTGCCTTCCTTCCAGATGCTTTGGTGCGTGTGCATGCCGCTGCCGTTATCCGCGAACAAGGGCTTCGGCATGAACGTCACCGTCTTGCCATACTGGTAGGCCGTATTGCGCACGATGTATTTGTACAACATCATGTTGTCGGCCGACTTCACCAGCGTGTCGAATCGCTGGTCGATCTCGCACTGGCCGCCGGTGGCCACTTCGTGGTGATGGCATTCGATGTGCAACCCGCACTGGATCATGGTCTGCACCATCTCGCTACGCAAATCCTGGTGGTGGTCGGTGGGCGGCACCGGGAAGTAGCCTTCCTTATAGCGTGGCCGGTAGCCCAGGTTGTCCTTCTCGCGCCCCGAGTTCCAGCGGCCCTCGTCGGCGTCGATGAAATAGTAGCCGCAATGCTGGTTCTGGTCGAAGCGTACGTTGTCGAAAATGAAAAATTCGGCTTCCGCCCCGAAAAACGCGGTGTCGCCCGCGCCGCTGTTCTTCAAGTGTAGCTCGGCCTTCTTGGCGATCCAGCGGGGGTCGCGCTCGTAGTGCTGCTTGGTGATGGGGTCGATCACGTCGCCGATCATCACCAGCGTGGCTGTGTCGCCGAACGGATCCATGAGCGCCGTCGTGGGATCCGGAATCAGCAGCATGTCGCTTTCGTTGATGGCGGCCCAGCCGCGAATGCTCGAGCCATCCATGCCGAAACCTTCTTCAAAGCTGCTTTCCGACAGTTCGCCTATCGGATAGGAAACGTGGTGTTGCAGGCTGGGGATATCGGTAAAGCGCAGGTCCAACTGCTTGGCCTCGTGCTTCTTTGCGTATTCCAAAACTTCTTGCGGATTCATTCGTCCTCCAACGTGGGAATGAGTACGTGGGAATGCTTGGTGTAGAGCAGAACGTGATTAGCATAGCGAAACCGCAAGCCCACGGTCAAGCGCCGATTCGGCGTTGTCTCGGAAGCGATACGAGCGCCCTCTTCCGCGCGCGCAGCCAATGCTAAAATGACGCTTGCATGACGCGACCCGCGATCTTCGTGCTGCTGTTCGTGCTGACGAATGTGTCCCTGGTGCTCCTGTACCCCTTCAGCCAGCGGCGGTTTCTGGTCACCGCGGCGATCTACGCGACGGGCACCGCGATCATGCTGTACCTGCTGTTCCATCCGCGCAACCAGTGGCTGGTGGCCAACCGCTCGTCGGTGGATTGTGGGAACCGGCGCTGCGTGGCGCTCACCTTCGACGACGGCCCCAACCCGGTCGATACTCCCAGGCTGCTCGACATACTCCGACAGAAGAAAGTAACTGCCACTTTCTTCGTGGTCGGAGAAAGAGCGCAGCAACACCCGGAGATCGTGCGGCGCGAACAGGCTGAGGGACACTTGATTGGAAACCACACCTGGTCGCATCCTTCGCTGTTTTGCTTTCTGACGCCCGCGCGGTTACGGGAAGAGATCGAACGCGGCGAAGAGGCGGTGCAGCGGATTTGCGGGTTCCGGCCGCGCTATTTCCGTTCGCCGGTGGGATTGCGTCACCCGTTGTTGGGCCCGTACCTGAAAGATGCCGGCCTGGAATACGTCTCCTGGCGCTTGCGCACATGGGACACAATCGGCTTGAAACCCGAAAGCCTGACCCGCCGCATCCTCGATCGCGTGGCCTCGGGCGATATCATTCTGATGCACGACCATCGGGACGCCGGCGCGCGCGTGCTGCTGGAGACCCTGCCGGGTATCATCGACGAACTCAGGAGACGCGGTTTCGAATTCGTCCCGGCGGGAGTTGTACCGGCCGCCGAAACGAAGTCCGCCGTGTATGCGCAATGAGGATCTGCGCGCTAATTCCTGCTTATAACGAGGCGGGCTACATCGCCGGCGTAGTGCAGGGCGCTAGGCGGCACGTTGAGGTGGTGGTGGTGAGCGACGACGGTTCAAGCGATGAAACCGCCGCGATCGCCCAGGCGGCGGGCGCGATCACGCTGCGCTCTTCGTGCAACCGCGGTAAGGCCTCGGCTCTGCGCACGGCCATCGAGTTCGCGGCGGCCAGGGATTTCACCCACGTGGTAATGCTCGATGGGGACGGCCAACATTGTCCCGAAGATATTCCGGCGCTGATCGATGTGGCGCAGCGGACGGGCGCGGACCTGGTGATCGGCACCCGCACGTTCGACCGCGCCGCCATGCCGGTGGCGCGGTATTATTCCAACACGCTTGGCAGCAGAATTGCATCGGCGCTGGTGGGCCATGAGATTCGCGATAGCCAGTGCGGGTTCCGGATGCTGCGCATGGACAAACTGCGCAGTCTTCGCTTACGCAGCAGGTTTTACGAATTTGAAATGGAGGTCTTGATCAAGATCGCGCGCACTGCTGGCCACATCGCGGAGGCTCCCGTGCGTACGGTCTACGAGGGCGGCCACGCGCGCTCGAAAATGAATCCCGTGCGCGACACGTTGCGCATCTGCCTGTGGTCCCTGGCTTTCCGCTATTTAAAGGTGTGAGATGAGGATGCTTTGGCGCGGCGCGGGTCTGTGGTGCTGGATTGCAGTTCTTGCCGGGCCGCTCGCGGCGCAGTCGGACGATCTGTTAATGCGCATTTGGAACGGCGTCCAGAAGGCCCAGACCGAGCACGCGTCGGGGTGCGGCAAGATCGTCGAGACGCGCACTTCCAAGCTGCTGGCAAAGCCCATGGTGTTTCGCGGCAAGTTCTGCGCGGACGGCATGGACCGGTTCGCGCTGGAGTATTCCGAGCCGGACCCCGTCCGCATCCGCTTCAATCGGGACTACCTGAATGTGACCACCGGCGGCGGCAAACATACAGAGGCGATCGAGGTAGGCAGCAAGGTGCGGCAAACGCAGGCTTACTTCAGCAGGGAGAAATCCATCGATAACCTGAAGAAGAACTTCGCGATCCAAGTTCGGGAGGATGGCGGGCTGTACGAAATGAAACTTGTGCCCAAATCCGAGCGTTTCCGGCGCAGGCTCAATTACGTGGTAGTCAAGCTGGCGAAAGCGAATTTCCTGCTGCGGTCGCTGGAGATCGATGGCGCCAGCGGCGTGAACAGCGTGTTCGCGATCGACATTACGTCGCTCGACTCGCCCATCCCTTCCAATACTTTCGAGGTGTATCGGCCAAGGTGATGGACCGCAGCGAAATCGAGGCGACGATTCCGCATCGCGATCCGTTCCTATGGATCGATCGTGTGGAAGAACTGGAGCCGGGTCTCCGTTGCGTCGCCTGTAAATTCGTCGGTCCAGATCATCATGCGTTTGCAGGGCACTTTCCCGCGAAACCGATCCTGCCCGGTGTTTTCCTGATTGAGGCGATGGCCCAGACGGCGGGCGTGATGCTGGGGTCCGCTATCCGGCACGAGGGCCAAAGTGTTGCGCTGCTGGCCGCCGTCAACCGGTTCAAATTCCTGAAGCCAGTAACTCCGGGCCAGGAGTTGCGCATTGAAACCAGGAAGCTGACGGATGCCGGCGCGATGGCTTACATTGAGGGGACGGTGACCGTGGACGGAGAAATCGTGGCCCGCGGAGAGTTGGTGGTTTCCGCTTGACGGCCCCGCTGCGAAGGCTCGCCGCTACGCTGTGGCACGAGGGCCTGACGCCGGGGCGCGCCGCGGCGGCAGTGTTTGTCGGTATCTTTATCGGTAACGTGCCCATCTACGGTTTCCAGACGCTCGCGGCGATCGGGCTGGCGGTTTTGTTCGGTTTGAATAAACCGCTCACCCTGGCGGCTACCTTCATCAACAATCCGCTGTTTCAACCTTTCTTGGTGGCTGGTTCGGTGGCGATCGGCCATTTTCTGCTCACAGGCAAATGGCACGTCTTCGCCTGGCCCGACTTGAGCGCTCGCGGGCTGAAAGAAGGCCTTTCCGATTGGGTGGCGGGCAGTGTGCCTCTAGGCGCCGTTCTGGGCGGCATCGGTGCACTCGTTGCCTTTCTCGTCGTGCGCCCTGGCCAGGGCGAATCCATTCGCTTCGTGAACCAGTTGTTCGCGGCTTGCCCGCGTTCCGATCGTGGTTTCGTGCGCTGGAAGCTGCGGCTCGACAGGATCTTCGAAATGCTGGCGGCGGAAGACCTGGGCTCCGGCGCGGCGGTCGATCTCGGTTGCGGCTACGGTATCGCGCTGGGGTTGGCCGCTTTCGCCGGCCGCGATCGCCCGCTGATGGGTTGCGATCTGAATCCCAGGCGGATCGCGGCGGCACGGCAGGCCCTCCCGGGCTTGCACGCCGACGTGCGGGTGGCGGACGTGCGCAGTTTCGAAATCCCGCGTGCGGGTCTGATTCTGATCCTGGATGTGCTGCAATATCTCAGCGCCGAGGATCAAAGCATGCTGCTGGCACGCTGCTGCGCGGCGCTCGAACCCGGCGGGAAGTTCATCTTCCGGGTACACGACCGCCAGCGCGCAATCCTGGAAAAAATTACGCTGGGTTTCGACCGGTTGATCTTCCTTTTCGGACGGGCCGGCCGCAGCCCGGCAACGCTGGCGGTGGAGAACTACCGAAGTGTCCTGGAAGAGGCCGGCATGCGGGTCGTCGAACGCAGGTTCGTGAATCGCCTGCCGCTGGCGCATGTCTTGTTTGTGGCGGAGAAACCGGCGCCGGAGGCCAAGCTATGACCGGCCGGCTGATGCGCTGGATCAGTCGCGTGGCGATCGGGCATCCAGGTCTGGTTACCGCGCTGGTGCTGGTGCTGACCGTCTTTCTCTACGCCCACATCCGGTATTTGCGGCTGGGCACCGACCTCACCGATCTGTTCGGCGGCGACGACCCGCAATGGAAGGCCGTCAGCCAATTGGGCCGCGAACTGGGATACGGGAACCAGCTCTTTGTGCTGGTGGAAGGCCGGGAAGGCGGCGATGAAGCCACGGACCAGATCGAGGAAATGGCCGACCGGTTGACCTCGGACATGGAAAAGAGCGGCCTGTTCAAGTACGCGCGCTCGGGATTGAAGGAGGAAGAGCTGCTGAACATGGTGAAGCTCTTCGCCTGGAACTTCCCCTTTTTCCTGCAACCGGACCAATGGGAGGCGGCCAAACACAAGCTGGATCCGCGGGAGATCCGCCGAACGGTGGGCGCAGCCGGCAGCGAACTGGTCACGCCATTCTCCGCGATGGGCACGCAGTACTTTGTCGACGACCCCCTGGGCCTGATGGAAGTGGCCGCGCGCGGCGGACGCGGGCTTTCGCAATTCGGGAACTTCGACCTGACCTGGGGCAGCGGCAACCGTTTTTTCAGCCAGGATCACAAGGCCCTGCTCATCATCGCGGAACCGCGTCTGCCGGCGGTGGACTACCAGTTCGCGCAGCGCGTGGTTCAGTGGACGCGCCAGCACATCGCAGTCCTCGGTGCGGAGCCTGGCTTTCGGGATTCGGGAGTGCGGGTGACACCGGCCGGCGCGTACGTGTATGCGGAGGAGGATCACCGGTTCATCGAAGAGAACATCCGCAGGATTTCTCTGATTTCGATCGTCGGCAATCTCCTTTTGTGCCTAGCGATCTATCCGCGCATTCCGTTGTTGTTGCTATCGTTGCTGCCCACAAGCCTTGGCATCGTGTGGACCACCGGAGTGGCCAGCTTCTATCCCGGAGAAGTGAACCTGATCAGCCTTTCCTTCATCGCCATCCTGGCGGGCCTTGGGGACGATCAGGTAGTGCACTTCTTCAACCGCGTGCCGCAGGAATGGGCTAAAACCGGGAGCCTGGAGAAGGCTATGACCAGCACATACGAAACCACCGGGCTGAGCATCCTGTTTTGCATCCTGACCGCCGCCACGGCGACGGCGGCGCTGGCCACATCGAGTTTCAAAGCGCTGGCGGAGTTCGGTTTCATCCTGACCGTGGGCATGGTGATGATGATGCTTCACACCCTTTTCACCGTGCCGGCGCTGATGCGTTTGTGGTGGCGATTCTCCAAGCCGAAGGCTCCGGAAACCATCACGTTCCGCTTCCTGCCCTGGGTCGCGCGACACACCGTGGATTTCGTGGGGCGGTATCCGCGGGCCATCGCCGCCGTCTCGTTGGGCGCGTTCGCGGTGTCGCTGTTCTCGATGGGCGCGGTGAAGATGAACCGGAAGTTCGAGATCGCGCGTGCGGACAATCCCGCCATGGCCGCACAGAATCGGCTCTCCGCGCGCTTCGGCATCGAAGGCAGTCCGGACGTCCTTTTGATGTCGGGCGGCCAGGAAGAAGTTCTGCGCAGGGCCGAAGAACTGACCGCAGGTCTGGAAGACTACCAGCGGCGCGGCATCGTGAAGACGGTTTTCTCGCCCGCCAGCGTCGTTCCTTCGCGATACACTCAGACCGAGCGCGCGCGTCCGCTGGCGGCCATCGATCTTAAGGCTACAGCCCGCGCCTTGGAGGACGCGCTTCACGCGCGCGGCTTCCGCACCGAGCCGTTCCAGCCCTTCCTCAACCGGTTGCGCGAACTGGCGGAAAACCCCGAGCCGCTAAGCGTGGAGCAAGCCGCCGCGCTCCTGCCACAAGGATTGCTGGATAACAGCATCCGCAAGACCGGCAAGGGAACCTATGTGGCAGTGGTCGCCTTTTATTCGACGGACCCGGACGCTACGCAAGTAGTTCCCGACAGTGTGCTCGCGTCCTGGCGCAGACAGTTTGGGCCGTTCTCCGAGTTCTCCTTCAATAAGATCAACCGCGACGTGCAGGATCGTGTCTTGCAGGACAGCCGCCGGGCGCTGTTTTGGACTGCCGGCGGCATCATCCTGATCGTCTATCTCTGCTTCCGCAACGTCCGCATTTCGTTGCTGGTGCTGCTGCCTATCGCGTTCGGCATCGCCGTCGCGTTCGGTCTGCTCCAACTGGCCGGACACCGGTTCAGTTTCATGGCGATTACCGCAATTCCACTGATTATCGGAATCGGCATCGATAACGGAATCCACTTGGTTCGGCGTTACCTGGAAAGCGACAGTCACAGTATTCTGGACGTCGCCAAGGCATCCGGCGCGGCGCTGATACAATCCAACCTGACGACCATTATGGGATTTGGCGCGCTGATGGCGTCCAGCTTCGCGCCTCTGGCGGAGATGGGCTTGGTTACCGTGCTGGGCGTGGCATTGGCCTTGGCGGGCGGGCTGGTAGTGATACCGGCATTGCTGGTTGTGTGGCCCCAGAAGTGAGACAGCGGGATCGACTGAAAGGCGGCCGATTAGTGTGGCCTAAGCGAAATCACGACGTTCAACGGCGCCGTCGCACCCGCGAATGCCTTAAATCGAACACCCATATGCACGGGTGGATTTTGTGACAGGGCCGCCGTTGCCGCCGCCCCAACCAGAGATACCTCGCGAATGCGGTTGTTGCCCCAGTCGGCGATGAAGAGATTCCCGAAAGCATCCACAGCGATGCCTTTTGGGTAGGACAACGACGCCGACGTTGCCTGCCCGCCGTCGCCGAGGCCGTCGCCAACAACGGGGTCGGTGTCTCCGCCGCCCGCTACGGTCGTGATGATCCCGCTGGCCAACACTTCCCGGATTCTCTGGTTGCCGCCGTCCGCGATGAAGAGATTTCCGGAAGCGTCCACGGCGACATTCAAACCACCAAAGCCGTTCAGCGACGCCGAAGTCGCCAGCCCGCCGTCCCCGGAGAAGCCCGAGGTTCCGTTTCCCGCAACGGTCGTGATGATCCCGCTGGCCGACACCTTGCGAATGCAATTGTTGCCCAAGTCGGCGATGAAGAGATTACCGAAAGCATCCACGGCGACGCCGGTGGGATTGGACAACGACGCGGATGTCGCCGGCCCGCCGTCCCCGGAGAAGCCCGAGGTTCCGTTGCCTGCGACGGTCGTGATGATACCGCCGGCCGTCACCTCCCGAACTCGATTGTTACCGCCGTCCACGATGAAGAGATTCCCAGACGCATCCACGGCGACGCCACTGGTTTCCAACCTCCCGGAGAGTGCCAACGACGCCGAAATCGCCGGCCCGCCGTCACCAGAGAAACCAGATGTTCCGTTACCCGCGACCGTTGTGATGATGCCGCCGGCCGATACCTCCCGGATTCGACTGTCTGCGTCCGCGATGAAGAAATTCCCGGAACCATCCACGGCGACAGCGTCAGGGCACAACGACGAATCCGTTGCGGGGATGCCGTCGCCCGAGAATACACAGATCACCGCACCATTCTGGTTAAACGTCAGGTCTCCGTTGCCTGCAACTGTCGTGATGATGCCGCTGGCCGGCACCTTCCGGACTCGATAGTTGTAGCTGTCATCGATGAAGAGATTCCCGGAAGCATCCACGGCGACAGCATCGGGGAAGTACAAAGGCGCCGAAGTCGCCGGCCCGCCGTCGCCGGAGAAACCCTGGATTCCGTTGCCTGCGACGGTCGTTATGATGCCACTCTGGTTGACCGCGCCGCCCTGCATGAACGTAGCGGTGGACGAGGTGGTAATCGTTTCCGTGAATGAGCCGGTTTGCCCGCTGATCGAATAGGTGCCTGAGACCACTAACGAGCCGGTCTCATTCAGCGTGATGACGGGCGGGTTGCCCGCCACTTGGCCGGTGGCGTTCAGAACGTTGCTGCTGACGTTGTCTACCGTGAAGCCGGCCGCCGCACTTGCCACCGTGTCGACGATGGCGAGTAGCCCCGTAACACTTACATTGTCGCCGCTTACGGTACCCGTGCGAGTGAGCGACGCCAACTGGCTTGGCGTAAGGCCCGTGCCGATCAGCCCGTTGGTAATCGGTTCGTAGGAGATCGAGCAGGCGGTCTGCGCGATCGTCACACTGCCGTTTCCGCTTACCGGATACGTCTCCGTGTCCGTTTCGGCGGTCGCGGCGATTGTCTCTGTGTACGAACCGGATTCCGAGGCGTTCCAAGTCCCGCCGACGTTCGCGCACAGTGGATTCACCGGTGGCGCTACCGTAAGATTGGCCTGTGCGGAACTCCCGTCATATGAAGCGGTGATCGTAACCGTTTGGCTGGAGCTTACGGTTCCGGCGGAAATCGTGAATGTCGCCGAGGTAGCTCCTGCCGGAACGGTAACCGTGGCAGGTACGGATGCTTCGCTCGAGCCGGAGGATAACGCCACAATCGCGCCACCGGAAGGCGCCGCTGCGGAGAGCACGACCTTTCCCGTAACGGTCCCTCCGCTTGCCACGGAGCTTGCCGACAGGCTCAGGCTCTGAATCTGCGCCGCCGTACTTGCATACTGCACCGCGATTGTCGCGGTGTTCGAATTGAGATTCGCAGTCGAAACGACGACCGGTACCGCATTTCCAGCCGCCACCCCCGCGGGGAGCTGTACGTTCACCTGGTACAGACCGACAAAGCCCGGCGCCAGGCCGGCAAACAGGGGGGTAGCGGATTGGCCTCCAACGGTCACGCTGACCGGCGACTGCACGTAGGACAAGCTGCTGCTGCCGGCCGCGGATCCGTCGACCGGCATGTTGGTGACCGCCCCGAGTCCCGAACAATAGATTGTCAGAATGTCGCCAGTGGTGGCGGGCCGGGAAACGACGCCGGGAACGGCCCCGACTGGGGCCACCAAGGTCGTGGTGTTGGCAATCTGGATGGCTCCCTGTGCGGCCGAGTTGGTAGTACCGATGGTGAAGATCCCCGGCGCGGCCGCGGAGAGGCTCACCGTGATGGATGGACTCGTTCCGGCGGCGGTGGTGACGGTCAGCGCGGCAGTCGGCGAGGAGAGCAGCTCCCATGGAACTTGAAAGTTAATCTGGAGGGGCGAAACGAAGAAGAGCGGAACGGCAATTCCGTTCATTGAGACGGTCGTGCCGCCGAGCGTAATCGGCAAGGGCAGCGACGCGGCTGATGTTGCAGCCGCGGCAAGGTTCGTCCCAAATATGGACCCAATGCCGCCGCCGGAAATTCTGGCGGAGAATCCAGCGCCGTCCACGACGCCGTTGGCCGGAACGGACGGGCCCGCCGCAGTCGGACTTGACGCCGACACCTCGCGAATCCGATTTTCGCAGAAGTCCGCGATGAAGATATTGCCCGAAGCATCCACAGCGATGCCATTGGGACAGTACAAGGACGCCGATGTCGCCGGCCCGCCGTCACCGGAGAAGCCTTCGGTTCCGTTGCCCGCGACCGTCGTGATGTCGCCGCTGGCCGACACCTCGCGGATTCGAGCGTTACCGTAGTCCGCAATGAAGAGATTGCCGAGAGCATCCAAGGCAACACCAGTGGGAAAGTTCAACGATGCCGAGTTCGCCAGCCCGCCGTCGCCGGAGAAGCCTTGGGTTCCGTTGCCCGCGACCGTCGTGATGTCGCCTCTGGCCGATACTTCCCGGATCCGATTGTTCATTGCGTCCGCGATGAAAAGATTCCCCAGAGCGTCTACGGCGATACCAAAGACGTCCCAAAACGATGCCGAGGTTGCCGGCCCGCCGTCACCGGAGAAGCCAAGGTCTCCGTTACCCGCCACGGTCGTAATCATGCCGCCGGACGATACCTCCCGTATGCGACTGTTGCCGTTGTCTGCGATGAAGAGATTTCCGGAAGCATCCACGGTGACGCAGTAGGGCTGGTTCAACGAAGCGGAAGTCGCCGGCCCGCCGTCACCGGAGAAACCCGATGCTCCGTTGCCCGCGACGGTCGTGATAATGCCGCTAGCGGACACCTCCCGGATTCGACTGTTGTAGGTGTCCGCAATGAAGAGATTCCCGGAAGCATCCACGGCGACACCATAGGGATGGTTCAATGAGGCCGAGGCCGCCGGCCCGCCGTCGCCGGAGAAGGCTATGGTCCCATTCCCCGCAACGGTCGTGATCACCCCGCTGGCCGATACCTTCCGGATTCGGTTGCCATTGAAGTCCGCGATGAAGAGATTCCCTGAAGCATCCACGGCGACGCCTGCTGGGTTCGCAAACTCGGCCGCCGTCGCCGGCCCGCCGTCGCCTGAGAAGCCGCCGTTTCCGTTGCCCGCAACGGTCGTGATGATGCCGCTTTGCCCGCTCACATAAGAGCAAAGGCCCAAGCAGGAAACCAGTAGACAGATGGCGATGCGCTTCATTCCACTACCTCCTCAAAGGGGGCGTAGGCGCTGTTGGATGGGTGACCGGCCTCATGGGCGAAATTCCGCCAAGCTTCGAAACGAATCCACCGCGCGACGAGGCGCCTGTTTTCGGCCATTATCGTCACTGAATGCCAAAGGAAAAAACCGCGCCTCCGCTCAAAATCGCGTACTCACCGGGCGCCAAGCCCCTCGCGGCCAGTTTGTATGAAGACTCGCCGTACTTAAGGACTTCAACAGGTACGCCGCTTAAGTGTTCTTTCGTAACAGTCGCGCGCCCGAAGGGGTGCGCCGACCTTTTTTCTTCAACGATGTCCACTTGCCGAAATCCCTTTTTGGCGTTCTGCGAACACATGAAGAGCTTTACGCTCTCGGGATCCTTGCTGACCTTAAACACGAACTCGCTCGTATCGCTCACCGGCACCCGGAAAGACGAAGCTGCCCCGGAAAGTTGAAGAGATCCCACCGAGTTGACGCTACTCCAACCGGCTTTGGCCTTTCCGACGGCTTTCCACTGTTCCTTCGGAAGCGCTCTGATGATGTGATCGGAAGAACTCAGGTAAAACACCACGCCCAACAGATCGGGCTCAATGGGTTTCGCGGTTTCACTCTGCTGCCCTTTAAGGAGGTTAACCGCAACGACCAAAAACAATGCCTGGCGATTTGTCATAAGGTAAGAATCCTCGCTCGCAAAGTGTGGCGCAAAATCCCAGCAACGTCAAGACAAGATACCACGATGCCCACTTGGAAACGGTCCCTGTGGTCCGGCCCCCATAGACGACTCGAGGGATCGGCGATAGGCCCGACGGCGCGAGGGCGGGGTATGCCCGCAGATGTGGGCCGTCTTCTCTTTCTGCCTCCTTGCTCCTCTGCCGGCCGCATAGGCTTCGGGGGCTATCAGCGTCATTCCCCCGATGAGGGTAGCGCCGCGAAAGCAAGCAGTGTTGTGGCATACATAATCGCGATGTTTCACGCCCCCCGCGGGTCTGATTTCGCCGAAGCCGGCCTATACATATATGTTGATTGGCGACAATCCATTTCATGATTTTCCGCCCCACGAACGCGATCGCGCGCCGGGAAAGCATTACGTGAGCGTGAGCACGCCCTTGAGGACGTGCGCCACATATTAAGCTGGAGTTGTGGTGGTCGCCGGACGGCAGAAGTCGATCGCGTTCTTCATCGCGCTGGGCGCCGGCCTGATCTGCGTCATTATCCTGCTGTATGTCGGCTGGGTGCTGCTGAACTGGCGTCACGGCATCCTGCTGGTCTTAGGCGCCCTGCTGATGACTGCCATCGTCAGCGGCGTGGTGCTCAACACCATCTTCCTGGTGCATGAGATCCGGCGCAATGCCCAGCACGACGCCTTCATCAACGCCGTCACGCACGAGTTGAAGACCCCCATCGCTTCCATCCGGCTGTACCTGGAAACGCTGCAGACCCGCGCGGTGGACGATGCCAAGCGCCAGGAGTTTTATGGCATCATGGTGGACGACAGTGAGCGGTTGCTGGGGACCATCGAGCAGGTGCTGCGCACGGGGCGGATCGGCGCGTCCAGCCGGCGGCTGAACCTGTCCCGCATCGACCTGGGCGGCGTGATCGAGCAGTGCGTGCAGCGGGTCCGCGCGCTGCATAAGGTTTCCCCGGACGGGCTAAGGTATCGTCCCGGCCCGCCGGTCACCATTGTGGGCGATGCCGACGAAGTGCAGGCGGCGGTTTCGAACCTCATCGACAACGCGGTGAAGTACTCGGGCAGCGATGTCCGGGTTACTGTGGAGACCGCCAAGGTCGACGGGAAGTACGTGGCGCTACGCGTGACCGACCACGGGCCAGGCATCGAAAAGACCGAGCTGAAGCGCATCTTCAAGCGCTTTTACCGCGTGCCGGGAGCGCTGGCGACACGGGTGAAAGGGACCGGCCTCGGCCTGTATATCGTGCGGTCGGTGGCCAAACGGCATGGCGGGCGCGTGTGGGCCGAGAGCGATGGTCCGGGGCAAGGGGCCACGTTCGTTTTGCAGCTCCCCATTGTGAAATGAGCCGGATTCTGGTTGTGGAGGACGAGCAGCACCTGGCCGAAGGGCTGCGGTACAACCTCGAGGCCGAAGGCTATCAGGTGCAGGTGGTGGACACCGGCGAAGCCGCGCTGGAAGTATTGCGCCCCGAATCGCCGCCGTTCGACGTGGTGATTCTGGACGTAATGCTGCCGGGCGTAGACGGCTTCGCAGTCATGTCCGAGATGCGGCAGGGCGGGCAGTTCGTACCCACGCTGATGTTGACGGCCCGCGGCCACCCGGACGATGTGCTGCGAGGCTTCGCGGCGGGTGCGGACGACTACCTGCCCAAGCCTTTCGAACTGGCCATTCTGATCGCCCGCATTAGCGGCCTGCTGCGACGTCGCGAGTGGTTGCGCGCGTCCATGAATCATGTGGCGGAGGCTCGAACCGGGCCGCCCGCGGAGCCCGACGAGACATTCATCTTCGGCGACAAGTCGATGTACTTCGACCGGTTGGAGTTGCACGTGCGCGATCAGGTGTTTCCGCTGACCTTGATGGAGGCCAACGTTCTGCGATACCTGATCCGGCACGAGGGCAAACCCGTGTCGCGGAAGGCCATGCTGGAGGAGGTCTGGGGCTTGCACGAAGACACCGATACTAGGGCTATCGATAATTTCATCGTACGGCTGCGGCGTTATATCGAAGTCGATCCCACGCATCCGCGGCACCTGCTGACCGTGCGCGGAGTCGGATACCGCTTTGTGGCGGAGTCTCAGGCGTGAAGCGTGGCGCCGCCACGGAGATCGGCCGACTGAGACTGCCGGCGGAAGTCGGAACGGGCGGTCCGGAAGCAGCATCGCTCGAATCTGACTGCGGCGCGGCCGCCTTCGGAGCGCACGATCAGGCCCGCGGCGATCAGGTTCAAGTGCACCTTTTCGTGCAGCAGGACGGGCCAGCCGATGCATAATTCGACCGGTTGTCCCGGGTTGACGGGCTGTCCGATAGTGAACAGCGCGCCACTGCTGCCTATGTTCACGATCCGGCCCCAACCGCAGCTCTTCGGCAGGGTGTAGCGCACCGGCAGGTTCATCGGGAAGCGGCCGCTCCGGCGGCGTTCCGGTTTGGGCTGCGCGCCAGTGGTGCGATTCCGCAACGGCGGAGTCCGATTCACCGGGATGGCCAAAGTGCGCATCTGGGTAATTGAAGTGCATGCGGATCGCCACTGTACCGGAGAGTCCGCGGTTGAAGCAGTCGGGAAGCCGCTATTATTAGATTGTGGTGAGAGTGGGACTCACAGGCGGCTTGGCATGCGGCAAGAGTTTTGTGGGCGATGTACTGGCTGAGTTGGGCTGCCACGTGCTTAAGGCCGACCAGTTAGGGCACGCAGTCCTGTTGCCGGAAGGCGACGCCTACGCGCCCGTCGTGCGCGAATTTGGCCTTGGCATATTGGGCGGCGACGGGACCATCGACCGGCGCGCCTTGGCGGCGCAGGTCTTCGAGAAGCCCGAGCGCCTGGCGTTGCTCAACAGCTTTGTGCATCCGCCAGTCCTGCGGCGGGAAGAGGAATGGCTGGCGCAAGTGGCCGCAAGGGATCCGCACGGCATCGCAGTGGTGGAGGCGGCCATTTTGATTGAGACCGGCAGCTACAAACGGTTCGATAAGCTGATCGTGGCCTCCTGCGGCGTGGAACAGCAAGTGCAGCGTTCCATGAAACGCGACGGCACGGCCCGCGATGAGGTGATGGCGCGCCTCAGCCGCCAGATGCCGCTCGCGGAAAAACTCAAATTCGCGGACTTCGTCATCGATACTTCCAGCACGAAAGAGGAGACCGTGCGTCAGACCGGCGAGGTCTGTGAAGCGTTGCGGAGAATAGAACAACCATGAGAATGCGACCTTTCATTTGGGCCGCCGTGCTGGTTTGCGGCTTTTGGTATTTGACTTCGGCGGCGCGCTGGAATCCAGGCCGGTTAATGCAGCCGATCCGGCAAGTGGAGCGCCTGTGGACGGCGCCAGGCACGGCGCAATCGGCCGGCTTCAGCGCGGACGAGAACAATAATATCGAGATCTACAAGCTGGCCCGTCCGGCCACGGCTAATATCACAAGCATCGTCTACCGTGAGGATTTCTTTTTCCAGGTGTATCCGCAGGAAGGCACCGGCTCGGGCTTTGTGGTCAAACCGGACGGGTTGATTCTAACTAACAATCACGTGGTGTCGGGCACCCAGCAGTTGACGGTGACGCTGGCCGGAGACAAGAAACAGTACAAAGCCAGAGTGCTCGGGACCGACCCTCGCAACGACTTGGCGCTAGTGAAAATACAGGCCGAGCATGCCCTGCCGTTTCTGAAGCTGGGCGATTCCGACGGGCTGCAGGTGGGACAAAAAGTGCTGGCCATCGGCAATCCCTTCGGACTTGGAGGCACGTTGACCACGGGTATCGTCAGTTCGTTGGGCCGCACGCTGCAACCACAGGAAGGGCACCGCCTCGAGAACATGATCCAGACGGACGCGGCCATCAATCCCGGTAACAGCGGCGGCCCTCTGCTCGATTCGCACGGCTCCGTCATCGGAATCAATACGGCCATTTACGGGCAGCAGGGCAACATCGGGATCGGCTTCGCGCTTCCCATCAACCGCGCCAAAGCGATGCTGGACGAGTTTCAGGCGAAGGGCCGGGTGACCCAGCCCTTCCTCGGGATCCGGACCGTATTCATCTCCGGCGACGCGGCTGACGACCTAGGCTTGCCGAACGAGGGCGGTCTGCTGATCCAGAGTGTGGAAGGGGGATCGCCGGCTTCGGAAGCCGGCCTGCGGGGTCCCACGCGAAGAGCCGTAGCCGGGGTCTACCAGATCGGCATTGGCGGCGATTTTATCGTCGCGGTGGATGGCAATCCGGTGGAAGGCACCGATACTCTGCAACGCATATTGAACCGGAAGCGGGTGGGGGATGTGCTGGACCTTACGGTTTACCGCAACGGACGCACGCAACGCGTACGCGTGAAGGTCGGAGAAGCCCCGCAGACGTTATAACGCGCCGGGCGGAGCCGCGCTGGAAACCCGCTCCCTTATGTTCGCCGCCCGCAACGCGATAAATCCGCCAGGCCGCGCGCGCTGGCGGGCGGTCCACCGGACATCACCCGATGGTCGTGGCGCCGATGGATTTCGGAGTGCTTTTGTTCTTGCTCCCCGGTGGGCGGCCGCGCCGTTTGGCCGTGATCTCCGCCATCCAGGATGGCGGCCGGCCGCGTCTTCGGCCGCGGCCCCTGGCCAGGCGCTCCAGGCTTAGAATTGCCTCTTCGATTTGTTCTCTTTCTTGACGTAATTCTACGAGAATCTTGGCGACGTCCATTCAGCTCCCCCTGAACTCAGTGACTCGAATAAATCTGCCGTGTGAGCGGAACGGAAATTCCGCTTCACCGGCTTCACATCTCTTGTAACGTAATGTGCGAAGAATATCAAGTAACTATTTTAACCCTAATTCTTGGACCAAAGAGAGAGCCGAAGTTTTAGAACCCATAGAACCAAAGGATGCCTCAAGCGCTCCGGCGCCTCCAATGATAATAGAACGGCAGTCCGGCGAGAATGAAACCCAATCCAAGTAGAGACTCCCGCGGAGAGTCGAATAGGGTCGAAAGTACTAGAGAGATCGCGGCAAGCACGAACAGTACCGGAAGTACGGGATAGGCTACCGTCTTGTAAGGGCGCGGCAAATCGGGTCTCTTGCGGCGAAGAACGACGACCGCCGCAGTAGTCATGCCATATAGTATCCAACTCGCGAATATGACATATGTAAAGAGTTGTTCATAACGGCCGGACAGCACCAGCAGGGCGGACCACGCACTGAGGACCAAAATGGAAACTCCGGGCGTGCGATATGCGGCATTTACTTTGGCCACCGGCGCAAAAAAGAGCCGGTCCCGCGCCATGGCGTAGGGGACCCGCGCGCCGGAAAGAATGGAGCCGTTCAGCGCCGCGAAAATGCTGATCATAGCGGCAATGGAGACCCCGTGCGCTCCCCAATTCCCCGCCACGCGCCGCATCATGTCCGCCGCCACCCGTACACTCGCGCCCACCTGCTGCGCGGAAAGCACGTGGAAATACGCGGCGTTGGCGGTTAGATAGATGGCGATCACCGCCAGCGTACCGCCGATCAGTGCGAGCGGCAGGCTGCGCTGCGGCTGGCGGATCTCGGAAGCCACCATACTGACGTTGTTCCATCCGTCGTAGGCCCACAGAGCCGCTACCAGCGCGGCGAAAAATCCGGCGAGCGTGAGGGGCTGCGGAATGGACGCAGGCGCCGCCGCGTGCGCCTTTCCGAAAGCCAGGCCGGCCACCACGATAAAGGCAATTAACAATACCTTTACAATTGTCACTGTAATCTGCACCTCCCCGCCAAACTTGACCCCGAAATAATTGACACCCGCGAGAAACAGAATCAAAGCCATGGCCAGCAATTGGCCATAGCGCAGATCGAGTGGCGCGCCGTGTGCTCCGAGCGGCAACGGTACGGTGTAGAAGACGCCATCCAATGCGGGAAGGAAATCCGTCAGGTAATAGAAGAAGGCGGTGGCCAAAGTAGCTATAGACCCGCTCTTAGCTACCCACATTTGTGTCCAGCCATACAGGAAGCCCCAGAGCGGCCCGTAGGCTTCCCGCAGATACACATACTCTCCGCCCGCTTCTGGCATGGCCGCGGCCAGTTCGGCGTAACTAAGCGCGCCGCAGAGTGACAACAGCCCGCCAAACACCCAGACCGCAAAAACCATCGACGGCGAACCCACGCGCAGTACCATGGCCCGCGGTACGAGGAAAATGCCGCTTCCGATTACGGTTCCGATCACTATGGAGAGGGCGCCCCATAGCCCAAGGTCCCGCCGGAGTTCTATTACTTTCGATTCAGGCATGTGGAGCCTCGGGAGTACCGGACGGGAAAAACGAAGCTGCATATCCGGCGGCGAAAGTGACTGTCGAACCGACAAGCACCCACCAAGTCCAGGCGATAGGCGTCGCAAAGCGTACGTATAAAACTGCCGCGAGTCCGGCCAGCACGCCGGCCGTAGCGGCCCATTCGCGCACGCGCTGGGTGAGCACGCCCAGGAGAAACACTCCCAGCAACAGGCCCAACGTGATTGACGCGATGGACAGTCCCGACTCCAGCACCGAGCCCCAGCGATGGGCAATCATCCCGATGGCGACCAGGACGACGCCCCACACCACGGTCATGATACGCGCCAGTTGCAGGGACCCAGCCCGGGCGTCGCGCATGAGTGGCGCGAAATCGATCACCGTGGTGGATGCCAGGGAATTCAGCGCCGCGCTCAGGTTGGCCATCGCCGCGGCCAGGATCGCGGCCGTCACCAAACCGGCCACGCCCACGGGCAGATGCCGCCACACGAACTCCGGGTAAATCCGATCCAATTCGCGCGGCGCAACCAAATGCGCCTCCCGATAGTAAACGAACAGCGTCACGCCGATCGCCAGAAACAGGCTGAACTGGAAAAAGATTACCAGCCAGCTCGAGAGCAGCGCGCGGCGGCTTTCTGCCTCGTTGCGGGCGCTCAACAAGCGCTGCACCATGAGCTGATCGGTGCCATGGCTGGCCATGGTGAGGAAGCCGCCGCCCACCAGGCCGGCCCAGAATGAATACTTCAGCGAGAGGAACTGCATGGTGGGAGAAAAACTGAAATCGAAAACTTGCAGTTTGCCCGCCGCGCGGGCCACCGCTGCCACATGCATCCAACCGCCTGGGATCTTGGCCAGAATCACCGCCAGGCTGACGGCCGCCCCGATCGCATACAAACCCATTTGCGCCACGTCGGTCCAGATTACAGCGGTCATGCCGCCCTCGAATGTGTAAAACAGCGTCAAGCAGACGATCAGCAGGATGGAAGCGGCTTCGCCAGTGCCCAGCACGATGGAAACGACCAGCGAAATGGCGAACACCCGCACGCCTTCCGCCAAGGCGCGGGTGACCAGGAAAATCGCCGCGGTCAGGCGGCGGATGCGCTCGCCAAAACGGCGCCGCATCAATTCGTACGCCGTGAACATTTCGCCGCGAAAGTAGTGGGGCAGAAACAAGAGTGAGACGGCCACGCGACCCAACAGATATCCGAGGACGACCTGCAGGAAACCGAGATTTCCGGCGAAGGAAAGGCCGGGTGTGCCTACTATCGTCAGCGTGCTGGTTTCCGCCGAAACAATCGAGAGAGCGATGGCCCACCAGGGCGCGTGGCGGCCTCCCAGGAAATAATCGCCGAGGCTCGACTGTCCTTTGCGGAAGCGCGCCCCGAACCAGGTGATGGCGATCAGATATGCGAGGATAACCGCCAAATCCGGGAAGCGCATGGAATGGCGCATTTTATCACAGCCGGGACGTCGCCCGCGCCAAAAGCGGTGGAACTTCCGGCGCTGAAGGCGCACGATCTGTTATGATTCTGAATTCGGAACTCAGTGGCTACGAACGGCGTCGAATATGTTGCGCCACGCATGTCGTTCGGTTATACTCCGCAAATACCCGTTGATGAACGCAACAGCGGGGAGGCGCCCAATTCGGCGAACGAAGGCGGCTCAGTAGGCCTACAGATCAAACTTTTTAGGGACATCGGCAGGAGGCAGCAAGTGCAGCATTTCTTACGAAGGCTAACGGGTATTACGGCTATCGCGATGGCGGGCGTCATGGTTGGCTTGGCGCAAAACAGCCAGCCGGCGCAGACCAGCCAGCCGGCGCAAGCCGCTCCGGCGGCGCCGGCGGAAAAGAAAAAGAACTACAAGGATCAGCAGGAATATACGCTCTACGACTCCGCCACCAAGGAGGCCGACCCAACCAAGAAGCTCGCGTTGCTGGGCACGTGGAAGGAAAAATACCCGGACTCCGACTTCAAGCTGGAACGGACTCTCCTGTTTTTGGACACCTATCAGAAATTGGGCCAGTACGCGAAACTGGTCGATACAGCCAAGGAGGTCCTGGCCATCGATCCCAAGGAACTCCACGCGTTATACTGGATCGCCCTGCTGACGCCGCAGTTGAACCTTAACTCTGCGGATGGCCTGGACACCGGCGAGAAGGCTGCCAACGGACTGCTGAATGCCGAAGCCCCGGTCGGCACCAAGCCCGAGGATTGGGCCAAGGCTAAGAAGACCACTGACGCCATCGCCTACAAGACCTTGGGCTGGGTCGCGTGGCAGCGCAAGGCGTACGACGTGGCCGAAAAAAACTTCGTCCAAAGCCTGCAGATGGAGCCGGCCTCGGGCGAAGTCGACTATTGGATGGGAACCGTAATCTATCTCCAAAAAAAACCGGAACGCATATCGGAAGCGATGTTCTACTTTGCGCGCGCGGCGGCTTATGACGGGCCCGGCGCAATGGCCCCCCCACAGCGCA
The DNA here is from genome assembly GCA_035602155.1 of Bryobacteraceae bacterium. Lineage (GTDB taxonomy): Bacteria > Acidobacteriota > Terriglobia > Bryobacterales > Bryobacteraceae > Bog-159. The sequence goes on from DATNMW010000026.1 coordinate 25,642, forward strand.
AACAGGCCGACGATTTTCTTTCCAGAGTCTATGCCCAACTTCACGGCGACACCACCGGTTTGGCCGAGTTGAAGGCCATGGCAAAGACAAGCACCACGCCGCCCGCGGACTTCAAGATCAAGACCGCCGCCGAGATTGCCGCGGAGAAAGAAGAGGATCTGAAGAAGACCAATCCGGAGTTGGCGCTTTGGCTGAACCTCAAGGGGCAGCTGCTCTCGCCGGACGGGCAGACGTACTTCGACAGCTCCATGAAAGGCGCGGCGGTGCCCAAACTGAAGGGCTGGCTTGTTTCCGCCAAGCCGCCGCTGAAGTCGAAGGAACTGCTGGTCAGCATGGAGGGCAAGGATCAATCGCCCAATGTGACGCTCAAGCTGGTGGGCGCGGACGGCACCACAGCCGCTCCGTTAGCCGGCAAGCCGGTAGTGGGAGTGGAGATCGAGTTTGAAGGCGTTGGCGACTCTTTCGCGAAGGATCCTACCCTCATGGTGACGTTCGACGTCGAAAAAGCCAAGATTACCGGCCTGAAAGTCGAGCCAGTGGCGCCGGTCCATCACACCGCTAAGAAGAAATCCTAGTCTGATTTGGCGGGCAGGCGCTTTCGCCTGTCCGCCTCTTCAGGAATGCATCGGCGGCTTGCAGTCCTGGTGTGCCTGCGCGTTCGCCAATACCAGGCTCAACATGACGCGCTCCACCGGATTCAATTGCTCTTGCCGCAACGCTTCAAAATAGTGGCCGAAGGCGTGCGCCGAGCGCCCTATCGCTGCGCCGCAAAAGTGGCGGCTCTGGGTGGCCGCGAGCCCTGTGGCCATCAGCATCGTAATGAAAAACGCTCGGGTTCGCATATTGGTTAAGACGCCGGATGCGTCCGGAAGTTAGCGATTTTAGCCTTGGCGCATCGGATCTGCTAAAATAGTACTCGGACCTGGTACTGTTTGGTACGTGGGAATCGAATTGGTATGCCGTTGTACGAGTATAAATGCGCGAAATGCGGTGATGTTTTCGAGCTCATCCAAAAATTCTCGGACGAGCCCCTGCACGAGCATCCGGGTTGCGGCGGGGCGGTGGAGAAGCTACTATCGGCGGCGGCCTTGCAATTCAAAGGCTCCGGGTGGTACGTGAACGATTACGGCAAGAACGGCTCGGGTGGCAGAGAGAAGTCCAGGGCCGAATCCTCGGACAGCAAGCCGGATAACAAGAAGGGCGAAAAGGCCGATTCATCCAAACCGGCTGCGGCGCCGGAAACCGCCAGCGCTACCAAGAGCGACGCAAAGTCCGATTAGCCGCGCGCGACGGCTTCGGCCCAACGGCGCAGCTTCTCGTCGCTTCGCGCCGACCAGACGCTGTCCGGCACAAACCGCGCCAGCGTCCGGAATTCGTATGTCTCAAGAGTTGCCGCGATGGTGCCTCCCGAGCTTCTGAGCACCCGGCCGAAACCGATCAATTGCAGAGGGCAGCGGTTTTCGAGCAACGCCGGCCATGCGATCGACAACTCGATAAACGCCCCGGGCGGCAATTCGCTCTTCGTTGCGAAAGCCACGCCATTGCTGCTCAAACTAATGGTTTTGCCGCTTCCGGCAGCGACGATTTTATCCTGTTCCAAAACCTTGTAGCGGATCTCTCGCTCCATGACGAAGCGTTTCTTTGCCCGCCGTTCGACTGGTATATCCACTTTGTCAAGTCCCATTTTTGTCCGTACGATCACGCAGGTCCTTTTGGGCGAACCTCGGCCTTCCCGCGACGGCTGCCGGAAACCTTACTGAAGGATTCGCAATTGGCGGGTCGAGAACGCCTTCCTATCGACCGCCTATGCTGAATAACATCAATAGGATACCACCCGCGGACCGTAACCGGCGTTAAATTTATGTACGAAAAGCCCCACTAGACTCGCGGATGCTGTCGTTGGGATACCAGGCTAGCAGCCCGTACAGCGACCCTTCCTGAGGCGCGGTGCGTTCCGCCACGGGCCGCTAGGCCAAACCCGGCACACCGCCCATGGATGGAGCGTTCTTCACGGCGCCGACCACAGCCTGCGCAACGGCTTGGGCCGCCGCCACACCCAGCGTGTTCAAGTCCGCGCGAGCATCGCCGATCGAAAGCGCGAAGGTCGTGTCTCCATCGAACATCGTGTAGACGGGGTAGATGGTGCGAGCCATCCCCAGCCCCCCGAATTCCGCCAGCTTTGCGGCTTCCACCTTTGAAAGGCGCGCATTGGTGGCGACCACGGCGAGGGTGGTGTTGCGCCGCTCGGCGGCGCGCGGCCTGCCACCCCGCAACAACTCGCCCGCCTTCATCACCGCTTCGGTGTCCGCCAATTCCATACTGTCCGCAGCGCGGCGCGCGCCGGCGATAAGCTGGCTGGTGGCAGGGTCTCGCACGTCGCCAAAAGCGTTCACCGCCACCAGCGCGGCCACTAGAACGCCGCCCGGCAGTTCCACCAGCCCCGAGCCGATCCCCGATTTCATGGCCTGCCGCATGCCGAAGATCTTGCCCACGGTAGCGCCGGTCCCCGCACCAACCGCGCCTTCTTTCACCGGTTCGGCGGTGGCTGCGGCTGCCGCCGTTTCGCCCATCTCGCGCGTCGGGCGGATGCCGGCTTTGCCGATGTCCAGGTCGAATAGGATGGCGCAAGGAACGATGGGCACCACGGAATGGCCCACCCGGAATCCGGCGCCATTTTGTTCCAGGTAGCGCCGCACCCCGGAGGCCGTCTCGAGACCGAAAGCGCTGCCGCCCGACAGCACAATGCCATGCACCTGTCCGGTAATGTGTCCCGGCTGCAAGGTGTCGATTGACGATGTTTCGCTGGCGGAGCCGCGGATATCCACGCCGCCCACCGCGCCGCCCTCGCACAATATCGCCGTGCAACCGGTCAGCGCGTCGAAGTTCGATGCGTGCCCAACGCGAATGCCCGCGATGGCGGTAAGTCCCTGCATAGCCGATTCTTTATACGTGTATGGTAGCATCGAATTTCGGGGACCAGCCGGCTTGCTCGACTTCCTAAAGGAACCGTTCATCGCTATTCAGGAGTTCTATCTGCTGACCGGGCGCGCGCTCCGCAACGTGGCCGCGCGCCCGCATTATGGCGACGACATTGTCGCGCAGATGGATCTGATCGGGGTCGGCAGCCTCCCCATCGTCATCCTGACGGGCCTTTTCGCAGGCGCCGTGATGGCCCTGCAGATGTCGCGCGCCCTGCAGCAATACGGCCAAGTGGACCAAACCGGCACGCTGGTTTCGATTTCGCTGGTTCGCGAATTGGGCCCTGTGTTGACCGCGCTGATGATGGCGGGGCGCAATTCCTCGGGCATCGCCAGCGAACTCGGCTCCATGAAAGTGACCGAGCAGATCGACGCCATGCGTGCGCTGGGCACCGATCCCATCCAGAAGCTGGTGACGCCGCGCATGGTGGCCACCGCGGTGATGCTGCCGCTGCTCACCATCCTGGCGGATTTCATCGGCATGTTCGGCGGCTGGTTCGTCTCCCGTTTTTTCCTGGATCTGCCCAGCCAGCAGTATTGGTCCTCCGTGTGGCGGCAACTGGAGTGGAACGACATCACCCAGGGCCTGTTGAAGCCGTTCGTATTCGCGTTCATCATTTCTCTGGTGGGTTGCTATTACGGTTTGCGGGCATCCGGGGGAACGCAAGGGGTGGGCCGCGCCACCACCCAGTCCATGGTGGCCGCCTCCGTGCTGATCTTGATACTCGACTTTTTCCTAGGCAAGATTTTTGTCAGCCAGGTGGTCTCCTGATGCCAGCCGCAGCCGCAAAGCCGGCGGATACCCAAACCGCGGTGCTGCGCTTCGACCGCGTGAGCGTCTCGTTCGACGATACGCCCGCGCTGGCGGATGTGTCCTTTCAGGCGTACGAGGGAGAATCACGGGTGATCATGGGCGCCACCGGCAGCGGCAAAACGGTGCTGCTGAAGACGGCCCTGGGCTTACAAAGGCCGGATTCGGGCACCGTATACGTATTCGGCCGGGATATCAGCCGCATGCAGGAACGGGAATTGTTTGAAATTCGCAGCAAAATGGGTATGCTGTTCCAGGAGAGCGCGCTGTTCGACTCGCTGAACATCGAAGACAACGTGAGCTATCCGCTGCTCAACCAGTCGTCGATTCACTGCCCCCCGGACGAGGTTCTGCCGCGGGTGGAAGAGGCCTTGAAGTTCGTGGAGTTGGACGGCATTCTCGAGAAATTTCCGAGCGAGCTTTCGGGCGGCATGCGGCGGCGCGCGGCGATCGCCCGGGCGGTGGTTACCGAGCCCCCTTTGCTGCTCTACGATTCGCCCACCGCGGGCCTGGACCCCATCACCGCGAACACCATCGTCGCGCTGATCGTGAAGGAGCGGGATTTGAACAAGACCACCACGCTCATCGTGACCTATCGTTATCAGGACGGCAATCTGGTTGCAAATTTCCGCTACAATCCGGAGAATGGCGGATTGGAGAGGACCGGCAACCATACTGGCAGCCAGCAAGGCAGCCAAGGAGTCGCCGCGCCACGCACCGTTTTTATGGTCCTGCGCGAGGGCCGTCTGATCTTCGAAGGGCCGCAGACAGAGTTGGAGGCGTCCCAAGATCCGTATATTTCGAAGTTCGTGAAGCATCGGGAATAAGAGCATGCCGGAGCGCAGCAAAGTCCGCTGGTCGCAGCTGAAAGTCGGAGTGGTGGCCTTCGCCGCCATGGTGATCCTGGGGGTGCTGATCTTCCTGTTGACCGGAAGCCGCAACATCTTCGAGCGCGACCAGATCGTGCGCACCTACATGGCGGATGGCGCGGGCATGACCGAGAGCACTCCGGTGCGTCTGAACGGCATCCTGGCGGGCGCCGTCCAGGGGATCAAGCTGTCGGGATCCAAAGACCCCCGGCGGGCCGTGGAATTCGTGCTCACGATCCAGGAGAAGTATATGCGGGAGATTCCGGAAGACTCCACCGCCGCCGTCACCGCCGCAAACCTGTTGGGGAGCAAATTCATCGATATCACCAAGGGGAAGAGCGCCACGCCGGTTAAGCCGGGAGGCGAGTTGCGCAGCTTGCAGACGCAGGACATCCCCGAGCTCATGGCTCAGAGCGCCAATTTGATCCAGACACTGCAGGACATATCCAAGCGCGCCGACGACATGCTGGCCGACATCGACGCGGGCAAAGGCAATCTGGGCAAGCTGCTCAGGGACGAGGAGTTATACAAGCGGCTGAATGCGATCGCCGCCGAAGGACAGCAATTGCTGGCCGACGTGCGCAACGGCAAGGGCACGTTGAGCAAGCTCATCTACGACGACAGCTTGTATCAGGAAGTGCGCGCGCCGATCAAGCGCATCGACCAGATGCTCGCCGATTTGCAACAGGGGCAAGGCACCGCGGGCAAGCTGCTGAAGGATCCCCAGGTCTACGACGAGGCGCAGCAGACACTCGCCGAAATGCGCCGCCTGACGCAGGACCTCAACGCCGGGAAGGGTACCGCCGGCAAGCTGTTGAAGGACGAACAACTCTATAAGCAGCTCACGGACCTCACCGCCAAGCTGGATAACACCATCGACCGCATCAACTCGGGGCAAGGCACCGTAGGGCAGTTGCTGGTGAATCCGCAAATGTACGAAGCCATGAACGGCGCCATGCGCGAGTTCCAGGCGCTGGCCAAGGACATCCGCGCCAACCCCAAGAAGTTCCTGCGCATCAAACTGGCAATCTTTTGATCTCCCGCAAGCGATTGATCGTCAACGCAGACGATTTCGGATTCACTCCGGACGTGAACCGGGGCATCCTGGCGGCGCATCGCGGTGGCATTCTGACCGCGTCCACGTTAATGGCGAACGGCGACGCGTTCGACGACGCCGTGCGCCTCGCGCGGGATGCGCCCTGGCTGGATGTGGGCTGCCATCTGGTGCTGATCTCGGGCCGCTCGCTGCTGCCGCCGTATGCGCCGCTGCCCGCGTCCGCGCCGGAGTTGCTGTGGGCGCTGGCCGGGCGCCGCATCCGCGTGTACGACGAACTGGCGGCCCAGGTGCGCAGGATTCTGGCGGCCGGCATCGAAGCTACGCATCTGGATACGCATAAGCACACGCACCTGGCGCCGCCGGTGCTGGACGCGGTCGCGCGCATCGCGGAAGAGTTTGAGATTCGGTGGGTGCGGCGGCCGTTCGATATCCCGCTCACTGCGGCGCGCGGCGGCGGGGTGTTTAAGCGGGCAACCAGCGGCGGCTTGCAAGTACTGCGCAGCCGCTTCCACCGCGTGCTGGAGCGCCACGGCTGCCGGACGACCGACCACTTTGCCGGATTCCAGATAACGGGGCGGTTCCGCGCGCCCGAACTAGCGCAATTGATCCGCGAACTGCCGGAAGGCGTGACCGAGTTCATGTGCCATCCGGGGTATTGCGGCGACGATCTGCGGCGCGCGCACACCCGGCTGAAGGAGAGCCGCGAGCGGGAGATGGAAGCGCTGGCGGCGCCCGAGGTGCGCGCGGCGCTGGCGGAGGCGGGGGTAGAGTTGGTCAACTACCGCATGCTGGCCGGATAGGCCGCAAGGAGCCTTGGCCGGCTTCCTCGGGCTGGCTATGGCTTCACGCGCCCGAGCCGGAGGGCATTGCCGACGACTGAGACCGAGCTGCAGCTCATCGCCGCCGCCGCGATCATGGGGCTCAATAACAGACCGAAGAAAGGGTATAGGACACCCGCCGCGATCGGCACGCCGGCGGCATTATAAATAAAGGCGAATAACAGGTTCTCCCGGATGTTTCGCATGGTGGCCCGGCTGAGCCGGCGCGCGCGCACGATTCCTCCGAGATCGCCCTTGACCAGCGTCACGGAGGCAGTCTCCATGGCTACGTCGGCGCCGGTTCCCATGGCGATGCCGATTTGCGCCTGCGCGAGCGCCGGTGCATCGTTGATGCCGTCGCCGGCCATGGCGACGAAGCGCCCTTCATCTTGGAGCCGCTTGACCGCGCTGCTCTTATCCTCCGGCAGCACCTCGGCGATCACCTCGTCGATTCCCAGTTTGGCGGCCACTGTCTGGGCCGTCGTCCGGCTATCTCCGGTCAGCATCACGATCCGTATGTTTTCACTCCGCAACTGCCGGATAGCCTCCGCGGCGGTCGCCTTGATGGGATCCGCGACGCCGATCAGTCCGGCAAGTTTGCCGTCCACGGCCACGAACATGACTGTCTGGCCCTCCGCCCGCATGGTCTCGGCTTGCGCCGCCAAGGCTCCCGGATCGACGTTCGCATCCTGCATCAGCCGGCGGTTGCCGAGCAGCACGCTGGCCCGTTCAACCTGGGCTTTGGCGCCCTTGCCAACGACGGCTGCAAAGTTTTCGGCGGCGAGGAACGGCAAGCCACGCGCTTCCGCTCCGGCCACGATCGCGGCGGCCAGCGGGTGTTCGCTCGCGCGTTCGAGGCTGGCGGCCAACTGCAGCAATCGCGCCTCGTCGAAGCCCGGCGCGGGTTTGACCGCGGCCAGTTGCGGCTTGCCCTCCGTCAGCGTTCCGGTTTTGTCCACCACCAGCGTGTCCACTTTGCGCATGAACTCGATGGCCTCGGCGTTCTTGAACAGCACGCCCATCGTGGCGCCTTTGCCGGCCGCGACCATAATGGACATGGGAGTAGCCAACCCCAGCGCGCACGGACAAGCAATAATCAGCACCGAAACAGCGGCGATCAAAGCGTGTGCCATGCGCGGCTGGGGGCCAACCCAGGCCCAGACGATAAAGGTCAGGATCGCAGCGGCGACGACCACAGGCACAAAGTAGCCGGCCACCTTGTCGGCCAGCCTCTGAATCGGCGCACGGCTCCGCTGGGCTTCGGACACCATGTGCACAATCCGAGCCAGCAGAGTCTCCGACCCCACGCGTTCGGCGCGCATCACCAGGGCGCCGGTGCCGTTCACGGTCGCACCCGTGACTTGATCGCCAGCTCTCTTTTCGACTGGGATCGGTTCGCCGGAGATCATGGATTCGTCAACCGTGCTGGCGCCGCTCACCACGACTCCATCCACCGGGACCTTCTCTCCCGGCCGGATGCGCAGGTTCGCGCCCACCTGCACCTGTTCCAACGGTACATCCCCTTCCGATCCGTCCGCGCGAACCAGACGCGCCGTCTTCGGCGCGAGGTCCAGCAGGGATTTGATAGCCGATCCGGTCCGGCTGCGAGCCGTCAGTTCCAGCACTTGCCCCAGAAGAACCAGCGTGACCACGACCGCGGCAGCTTCGAAGTAGACCGGCACATTGCCTGCGGCGTCCCGGAAGGTCCCCGGAAACAGTCCGGACGCCAGGGCCGCGATAAGACTGTAAACATACGTGACCGAAACGCCTAAGGCGATGAGGGTGAACATATTCAGGCTGCGATTCACGATGGAATTCCAGCCGCGGACGAAGAAGGGCCGGCCGCCCCACAGAATCACAGGGCTGGCGAGGATCAATTCGACCCATGTCCAGGTCCGCTGCGACGCCAGATGTTGCAGCGGTTGGCCGGGGATCATCTCTCCCATGGCGGCGAGGAACACGGGGATGGTCAAGACCAGGCTGATCCAAAACCTCCGTTTCATATCGGTCAGTTCGGGATTTTGCTCGCCGCCCGCCGAGACCGTCTTAGGTTCCAGGGCCATTCCGCATATCGGACAACTGCCGGGCCCGTTGCGCACGACTTGCGGATGCATGGGGCACACGTATTCCTTCACGTCGATTGCCGGCGGCGCCGGCGGCGGACCGGCGGCATATAGCGCGGGCTGAGCCCGGAATTTCGCCAGGCAGTGTGGACCGCAGAAGAAGTAGTCGTTGCCGGCGAACGCATCCTTATGCGGCGTGGACTTCGGATCCACCGTCATGCCGCAGACCGGATCTCGCACCGGCTCGTACGGATGCGATCCGAACTGGCGGGCTGGGCGCCGAGTGGTGGCGCTATTCATGCTGTGATCCTCGAAGTCGTCTCTCCCATTCTCCCCCAACGGCGGTGCCCAGTCTAATCGGACGATATCATGCTGTGCTCCAGTTTCGATGCGGGCCGTCTCCGATTCGCTCGTGGCTTTTGTGCTGTTGGGCGCGCCGGGAGTTCGCGGGCCGCCTGCCAATCGTTTGCGCTGAAGCACTTTGTGAAGGCGGATCCGGCGGCCAAAGCGCAGCTTCGGGCCGCGGCGTACACATGCGTGGTTGGCCACCCGATCTCGAAGTTCTCCACTCCATCCTCTGTATCTAGCATTCCTTTCAGCTATCCTGGGCCTTCGCGACGGCCGCTTCAAAGCGCTTCTGCGCATCCAGGATTTCGTCGATTTCTTGAATTGGAGTGCCTCGCACCTGCGCGCGTAACGATTGAGCCATAGCCGTTTAGCACGCAGGAGGCGCCGTTCCCCTAGCGGCGCCACCTGGCCGCCGCCTCACCAATGTTCGGTACGATAGAGTAATCGGCATGACGGAACTTGCAGGGCGAACTTTCGGGGCCGCGGCCAGCGTAATCGCGGCGCTGGCCTTGGTTGCCGTTCCCACTCGTGGCGGCAAGCGCAGCGAAGCCGCTCCGCCCGTGATTGCGGTGCGCGTGCCGAACGCCGGAATCCAGCCCCAGATTGCCATCGACGGCCGAGGCGTTCTGCACATGGTGTATTTCAGGGGCGAAGCGGCCCATGGCGATCTCTACTATACGCACTCGGACGATCGCGGAGCCACCTTCTCCGCGCCCATCCGGGTGAATAGCCATCCCGGTAGCGCGATGGCCACGGGAAACATTCGAGGGGCGCATATCGCCGTTGGCAGGAATGGACGAGTGTATGCCGCCTGGAACGGCACATACGAAGTGGATCGCCCCGAAGTCGCGAAACCGTGGATGAAGCATCCCATGGTCTTTGTGCGCCTGAACGACGCCGGCACCGGGTTCGAGCCGGAGCGCAATCTGATCCACGCGGCTTACGGTCTGGACGGAGGAGGCGCGATCGCCGCCGACCAGGCGGGCGGCGTTTACGTGTTCTGGCACGCACCCGCGCCTGGAACCGAAGGCGAGGGGAATCGGCGGGTATGGGTGGCGCGCTCAACCGACGATGGCAAGACGTTTGCGGCGGAGAAGCCCGCCTTTGACAAATCCACAGGCGCATGCGGATGCTGCGGCATGAGCGCGTTCGCCGATAGCCATAACAACGTCTATGCGCTCTATCGCTCGGCCACCGAGGTTGTTCATCGGGACATTTACCTGCTCTACTCCAACGACCGCGGCGAAACCTTCCGCGGCACTGACGTGGCGCAATGGAATATCGGCGCCTGCACCATGAGCATGCAAGAACTGTCGGAGAGTCCATCCGGTGTGCTGGCGGCGTGGGAGACTTTGGGCAACGTTTTTTTCGGCGTCGTTAATCCATCCACCGGCCGTATGTCCGCGCCGGTCGGCGCTCCTGGCGAAGCCAGGGGCCGTAAGTATCCCAGCGCGGCCGGCAACTCTCGCGGTGAGACGCTGATGGCTTGGGCGGAAGGTATGAAATGGGGCAAGGGAGGGTCGCTCGCCTGGCAGGTTTTCGATAGGAACGGCGAACCCGAAGGCGGAACAGGCCATGCGGACGGCGTTCCTGCGTGGAGCCTCGTGACAACATTCGCGGGGACCGGCGGCCAATTTATGGTTGTGTACTGATCCCGGCTCGCATTCTTTACGGAAAGCAAGGAGGCCATCATGAGCTACCGGAATCTCAGCGTGCAAGCCGACGGCCCGTCCGCCGTGATCACCCTGAACCGTCCGCAGCGGCGCAACGCGCTGTCGCTGGAATTGATGCTGGAACTGATCGATTGCCTGGACGCTATCGGGCGCGACCGCGCCATCCGTGCAGTCGTCCTGGCGGCCGCCGGCAAGGTCTTCTGTTCAGGACACGATCTGTCCGAGATGGTGGGCCGCGATATCAACGAATACCGGCGATTGTTCGACGTGTGCAGCGAGCTGATGATGAAGATCCAGGCGATTCCGCAACCGGTGATCGCGGAGGTGCAAGGCGTCGCCACTGCGGCGGGGTGCCAGTTGGTGGCCACCTGCGACCTGGCCATCGCATCGGACCAGGCGGCCTTCGCCACGCCCGGCGTGCGCATCGGCTTGTTCTGCACCACTCCCATGGTGGCCCTGAGCCGTGCGGTGGGGCGCAAACGCGCGCTCCAGATGCTGCTGACGGGCGAGATGGTGGACGCGGCCACCGCGGCGGACTGGGGCCTCGTCAACCGGGCGGTTCCGGCGGCCGAACTGCAAGACGAAACGCGGAAGCTGGCGGCCCGCATCGCCGATGCCAGCACGCTGACAGTGTCGCTGGGCAAGCAGGCATACTACACGCAGATCGATCTGGACCAGCCCAAAGCCTACGCCTACGCCAAGGAGGTCATGTCCATAAACTCGCTGGCGGCGGACGCGCAGGAAGGCATCTCGGCGTTTCTGGAGAAGCGCGCGCCGTGTTGGACCGGCCGGTAGCGACAGTTTACTTTAGTTATCCGGAGTTTAACAACCTAGGATGCTAGCCGTTACGCGAAGTACCTTCGCCAACTTGCCCCGAGAGTCCTCGCCAAGGTATCCCAATATAAGGAGCCACAGGATTGACGGACAAGAGAAAGGAACAGCGGCGCTTCACGAATGCGATGTTCGCCGTGAACTGGGAGGATGCGCGCGGCCAGACCCGCTCCCTCAGGGTCCGAGGCCTGAATGTTTCGAAGTCCGGCATGCGGATCGAGTCCAGCGAGGAAATCCATCCGGGCGTGCCTGTCAGCTTGCAGGCGGAGCGCCACGAGCTCGCCGGCAAGGCCACGGTGCGCAACTGCACGCGTCGTGGATCGGGATACTTGGTTGGACTGGAGTTCTCCGAGGATACCAAGCGGAAGCTGCACTTGCCGCTGGTGGACGCCGTCGATTACTACGAGGTGCTGCAGGTCAGCCAGAATGCCGAGCCGGAAACCGTCCACCGCGTCTATCGCATCATGGCCGCCCGCTTCCATCCGGACAATCCCCAGACTGGCGATTCCGAGCGGTTCCTGCTGTTGAACGAAGCCTATGAAGTGCTTTCCGATCCCGACAAACGGGCAACCTACGACGCCGCCCGGCGCGTCGGAGAATGCCAGCCGCTGCCGGCCTTCGAGTTGAAGGAATTCGTGGACGGGATCGAAGGCGAGCAAAACCGCCGCCTGGGAGTTTTGTGTTTGCTTTACAACCGGCGCCGGGCCGATATGGAGCATCCCGGACTATCGTTGCTGGATTTGGAACGGTTGATGTCGTTTCCGCGCGAATACATTTCGTTCGCGGTCTGGTATTTGAGAGACCGGGGATTTGTGCAGATGGGCGACAACTCGGATTATGTGCTCACGGCGTCGGGCGCGGACCACGTCGAAACCAACTCTCCCCGGAACGCCGTGTTTCACAAATTGCTCAGGGCCTGAACTCCTCTCCTGACAGAAACCTGACACACCCCTGACGATCAACGGCGTATACTGAATTCCACTGTGCGTCCGCTGACCATCAGGCTGCTATCCGTGCGCCGGAGCCTGCCGCTGTTCCTGGCAATCGTGGTCTGCCTGGCGATCTGGCAGGTTTGGCTCACCTGGCGATTGATGGAACAGGACCGTAACCTCGCCGCGCAACATGCCCGCGAGCGTCTGGAACAGATTGCGGACCTGGCTGTGGCGCAACTCGCCAGCGCGCTCGGCGAATGGGACCTTAGCTTGCGCGAGCTGGACGCCCTTCCGCCTCCGGCCAGTCTGCGGACCAAGCTTCCGCCCGACGGGACCTTGGTCCTGCTCGCACACCATTCTGTAGCGGTGTACCCCGGCAAATCGCTGCTGTTCGTGCCCGAGCCACCCGCGGCCGCTCCGCTCCCAAACGGGTTCGAGGCTGCGGAAAAATTGGAATTCCGCGACCAGAACTACGATCGGGCCATCGCAGCTTTGCAGCCGCTGACCGGACAGCTTGTCACGCGCGCGGAGGCCTGGCTGCGCATTGCCCGGCTGGAGCGGAGACTCAACCATCCTGAAGCGGCGCTGGCCGCTTATGATCGCATGTCCGGGGAGACTGGCGTCAGTCCCGATGGCGTGCCCTACGCGCTGTTGGCGGCGGGAGCGCGCTGCGAGTTGCGCGGCGGCGCGGAGTTGCAGCGTCTGCGCGCCGCCCTGATCGAAGGACGCTGGCCCTTGCACCGCGAGACTTTCGAGTATTATTGGTCCGAAGTGAATCGCATTCGGCACACGGCGGACGATCCGCCGAAGGACGCGCTGGAATTCTCCTCGCTCGTCTCACGGCTGCACGAGCAATGGCAGCAGGCGTTGCGGACCGGATCGAATTCCAGCGGCAGAGAAGCTCGGCCGGACGCGTCGCTGCTCATCTGGTACTCTACGCCCACGCGGCTAACGGCTTTGTCCGCGCCCGCCGGGTGGCTTGGCGCAGGACTAAAGCTGCCCGCCAACTCAGGAGACATCCGCTGGAGACTCCAACCCTCCGGCTTGCCTGCCGGCGCGGAGACCCATGTGCTGCGGTCGCTGGCCGAGGCCCAACTCGGCGGCAAGATCGAGTTCTCCAGCATCGCCGCCATCTCCCATGGGGGAATCGGCCGCGCGCTGTGGCTGGCCGGTTTGGCGCTCATGCTGTTGCTGGTACTGGCGGGCGCGTACGCCATGTATCGTGGCGTCAGCCGGGAACTGCGGGTGGCGCAGCTCCAGTCGGACTTCGTTTCCGCCGTTTCGCACGAATTCCGCTCGCCGCTGACTACGCTTCGCGGAATCACCGAACTGCTGGCGAACGACCGTCTCGCGGACGAGGGCCGGCGCCGGCAAAGCTATGTGTTTCTGGAGCGCGAGACCGGCCGACTGCAGCGGCTGGTGGAAGACCTGCTGGATTTCGGGCGCATGGAATCCGGGCGCAAGCAGTACCGCATCGCGCCGCACGATGTGTTTGGCGTGGTGCGCGCGGCCGTGGCGGAGTTTCGCGAGGAAGCGCTGGCCGGCGGCTTCCAGGTGGAAATGGAGATCGATGCGCGCGCCGCTACCATCCAGGCCGATGAGGAAGCCCTGCGGCGCGCCATCCGCAACCTGCTCGAAAACGCGGTAAAGTATTCGCCGGAGTGCCGCACGGTGTGGGTGGAGGGCCGCTTGAATCATCGCCAGGCGGCGATTTCGGTGCGGGATCGCGGCATGGGTATCGACCCGCGGGAGCAGCGTCAGATCTTCCAGAAATTCGTGCGCGGCGCAGCGGCCAAGAAGGCGGGCATCAAAGGCACGGGTATCGGACTATCGATGGTGCGGCAGATCGTCAACGCGCACGGCGGGGAGATCCGCCTGCAGAGCGCGTCCGGCGAGGGCAGCACCTTCACCATCCTGCTGCCGTTGAGCGGCGACGGGGAGACGCACGCATGAGCCGAATCCTGATCGTGGAAGACGAGCCGGGCATCGCTTTCGCCCTCGAAAACGACCTGCAGACGGAAGGCTATGAAGTCGCTGTGGTGGCCGATGGATTAGAAGCCGTACGGCGCGCACGCTCTGAGCCGTTCGACCTGATCCTGCTGGACGTCATGCTGCCCAACAAAGACGGCTTCGAAGTTTGCCGCGAGCTGCGCCGTGGCGGCTTGCGCACGCCCATCATCATGCTCACCGCCAAGACGCAGGAGGCCGAGAAAATTCTGGGGCTGGATCTGGGCGCGGACGATTACATGACCAAGCCGTTCAGCCCGCGGGAGCTGCGCGCGCGCATCCGCGCTATGTTCCGCCGCGGCGCGGACGACGCGGGCGGCGAAATCCATCGCTTTGGCCGCTGCGAACTGGACCTGGCGCGTTTCGAGTTGCGCCGCGACGGCCAGCGGGTGGAAGCCACCCACACGGAGCTGAAGCTGCTGACCGCTTTCATCCGCGGCCGGGGACGCGTACTCACGCGCGAGCGCCTTCTCGAAGAAGTGTGGGGCTCCGGCGTGTACGTGACCGATCGCGTAGTGGACAACCACATTGTGGCGCTGCGCAAGAAGATAGAAGACGATCCCGTTGCGCCGCGATTCTTGATCAGCATCCGCGGTGTCGGATATCGATTCGATGGGTAAGCAATGTCACTCAGATTGTGTAGCCATGTGTCAGGAAATCCAAACCAAGTTCATGCCAGGTCCTGACCGAATCCCGTTATGCCGCAAACATTACTGCGGCATTCTGGACTCGTACCCAGGAGGTGCAACATGAAATTCGAAAAAATCGAGAACATCGCATTGGCATTTACGGCAGTCTTTTCCGTGGTGCTCGGCGGAACCGCCGTGGTGAGTATCGTCACACTGGCGGGCCTGCTTTCTGAGTTCGCCGTCGTGCCCTTGCACGCGCAAACCAGGCCCGCAGTCGAGCTCCAGGCGGCCATGACGAAGGAACAAGTGGATGGCGACCTGAAGACCGCCATCGCGGATTATCAGAAAATCGCGGCGGATAAGTCCGCTCCGCGCGACGTGCGCGCCAAGGCGCTGCTGCACCTCGCGGGCTGTTACGAGAAGCTCGGGCAGCAGGCGCAGAACGTGTACCAACAGATTGTGCGCGATTTCGCCGACCAACCCGCGGCTACCCAGGCACGGGCGCGCCTCGCGGCGTTGAAGCAAGATGACCATCCCCCCGCGCCCGCAACGATGACGCAACGCCAAATCGAGAAGTCGGGAAGAGCGTTCGGCGCGGGCGATACCGATGGCCACCGCGTGGTCTATCTGAATGACAAGGCCGGGGAGCTGATTTACGGTGACCTTGCCGGCAATAGCAAACGAGTCATATTCAAGGGGAAGCCCGGCGAGTCGCCAGGTTGGTCTCCGTCCAGGGATTTTTCGATGGTCTTGCTTCACCTCCACTCGAAGCCCGGCGCGCCGCAAGTTTTGGCGCTCGTCAACACCGATGGCACGGGTTACCGCGAGATCGCCAGGCTGGAAGGCCAGCCTTATTGCTGGCCCTCCTGGTCCTGGGATAATCGGTATCTGCTTTGCGCCGAGTCTCAAGACGATAAGAGCAGGCTGTTGAGGATTTCCGTTGCCGATGGCCAGACCCGTGAATTGCTGAGCCTGAAAACCGGATCGGAGAGGGCCAGTTTTTCTCCAGATGGCCGTTTCGTGGCATATCAAGTGCAGCCGACCTCCGACGCGGATCCGGTTTCACGGATCTTCACCCTGCCAGCCGAAGGCGGAGAGCCGCAACTGGTCTACGAGGAGCGCCAAAACGGCAAATTTGTCCGATGGCTTAAGCCGTGCAAGTTACTCGATTGGACCGCCGACGGACGCTACCTGGCCATTGCCAGCGAGCACACCGGGAGGGGCGCGCTTGACCTGCTGCCAATCAGAGACGGCAAACCGGCTGGCGCGCCGATTTTTGTCAGGAACGGCGACTTCGAAGAGGGCGCCGCAACAGCCGCCGGGAGTCTGGTTTACTATTCGGTGAAACCTGGCGGCCCCTGGGCTGTCTACGTCGCATCCCTGGATGCGAATGGCCAGCCGGGCAATTGGAAGCGCCTGGATCTCCGCTTTGGCAACAAGACGCTACACCTTTACCCCCGATGGTCCGCCGACAGCAATCAAATCGTCTATGTTGCCGACAACGAAGATGTGGGACAGCCCGGGAGCGAGGTCCATTTGTACAACCTCTCTACCGGAGAGGATCGCGATATCTATCACGCACACAGTTTCGCCTCATGTATCTGGGCGGCTCAACAGACTAAGCTTTTCTGTACCGAACACCGAGCGGACAAAGAGGACATTTTTGCGATTTCGGCCGACTCCGGCCAACTCGAGCACCTGGCTACCCTTCCGGAATCGCCGCTGTTTGTTGCACTCCCCAGCCGCGACGGCCGGGCGCTTTACCTGATCCGAGGCGGCAACGGCGACGAAGAGGAAGTGCTGCGATGGGAAATCGCGACCGGGCGGGAGACGCCACTGGAGAAGTTCCCGTTAGACTTCGTCGGATGGGTGTCGCAGGACGAGCGCTGGCTGATGGGGATGGACAAGCAAGGCCTCAAGATACGCCCGGCGTCAGGCGGCGATTGGAAGCCGTTGGTTTCGCTCGACTTCACCATCCAGTTCAACACCACGCCCGATGGCAACTGGATGCTCTACCATGGCGTCGATGCCGCGAAAAAACACGGCCTGTTCCGGGTAGCGACGGCCGGCGGCCAACCCGAGCGTCTAGGCGATTTTCCAACAAACAGCCTGACAGGCGCCTTGGAGATCAGCCCGGACGGGCGCAAGGTAATGGTCTCCGCCCACGATTATGAAACCGGGTACGAACTCTGGTCGCTGGAGAACTTCGTGCCTCCCGCGGCGAAACCGTGACCTCCCAAGCTGTGGGGCAGGTTGTTCAACCTGCGGGCCGATTGCTAATCGGCCCCCTCCCTCAGCCGGCCGCCGCCAACAGAATCATCGAGCTTGCAAGTTAACGGAATAGATTTCTTCCGTGCCGGTGTCCCGGAGAAACACGGGCGAGCCGTCCGGCGCCAGGGCGAACTGAATACCCGCGAGGCGTCCGGCCTGGTGAATGCCGGCCAAGCTGGCGACTTCCTGGATTCTCCGATCCTGAATGCAAATTCTGAGAATGGCCGGTTGCGGCCCGTAGCGCAGATAGTAGACGTAATGGCCATCCGCGGACCAAGTTGCGATACCCCAACCCTTGGCAAGCTCGGACCACAATTGAGTTTGAAAATCGAAGATCATGATGCGTTGCCCGTCAAGGGCCAAGGCGGTGGCATAGCGCCCGTCCGGCGACCAGGTAGGCGAGAAAATACCATGCGAACCTGGCAGGGTCTTGACCTGCCTGGTTCTTAGGTCAAGCGTGTGGACGGCCACTTGATTTGGGCTCGCGCCGAAAAATGGATAGTCGCTGTAGATGAGTGCCTTTCCGTTCGGCGACCACGTCGGATGCATTTCAGCGCCAGTGCTGCCCGGAACGATCTCCGGCTGCCCGCCTTCCCGCGACACGATACAAATCTGTCGATGCCGTCCACCCCCCATCGTATGGAAGACAATTCGCCGCCCGTCCGGAGACCAATGCGGCACCATTGCCTCGCCAGGCGGAAATGTCAGTTGCAGCCGTTCGCTTCCATCGATTTTGCTTCGCCACAATGTTCCTTCCGGCAGCAGAACGTAAGTCATCCAGCGGCCATCACGGGAGAAATCGATGAAGTCCGCGGGGATGCCTCCCAGGTACGGTATGAATCGACGCGATCCGGCGTCGTAACGCTCCAGTTCGCCCCGATGCTGCTGGCCAATGACAAACAGGCTTCTGCCATCCGGACTAGGTACGGGCGCCAGCGAATTCATTTGCCCGCTAGTGATCTGCTGGGGAGCCCCAAGCGTCTTCACAAACAGTCCGAGAACGCCGCGGTTGGATGGGAGTCCCCAAATCTCGGACTTTCCGCCGCGAGTCGCTTGAAAAAAATATTGCTTTCCGTCCGCGGTCCATTCTCCGCAGCATGCCGCAGCCGGAGTATTCCAATTCGGGAGCAGCGGACGAGCTCGGCCCGTGTCGACGGCGATCTCCCAAATGGATGTCGTAATATGCTTGGGATCGACGATCGTCAGCCGCAATAATCTGTCGTCGGGCGACCACCTCGGCCGCCAACCCAAACCCGGCAGGTCCGCCAGTTTCCGCTGCGCAGTTCCATACTCATCCGACAGGAGCAATTCTGTGCCGCGCACCAAGGCGATGCGATGCCCGTCCCGCGACCACGCCGCATCTCGGGCGGAGAGCCGCCCCACACGCCGGGCGGTCCCGGCTGGAACGGAGACGGCCCACAGTGGCGTCTCCGCGGCAGGATCCACGAACTCCGCTACGAGCAGCTCGGAACGTACCGGCGAGAAATCCAGCAGTTGCGCGGAATTGAAAGGCAGTGGGATGTTCACGGTATCGCCGCCCGCCGCAGACACTTGCGAGATGTGCGCGGATCCCTGCGTTCCCGCGGTAAAGTAAACACGGCTTCCGTCCGTCGCTAGCGCACCGTCCGGGCCTCCATGGGGCCCGGATAGCCCGTGCTTGTCGGCGCCATCCCGCGTAAGCTGGATGAAGCTTGCAACCGTGGGGCGGGCCGGTCGCGTTTCGAACAGCAGCATTATTAAGAAACCCGCCGCACCCAGCGCCCCGGTGGCGGCAGTCCATTTAAGCCTCCATGAGAAGGATCGCGTTGTCCTCTCTATTCGCGGCTGAATTACCGCGGCGGCGTCGGCATCCGGAAGCGCGGCCAGATCCTCAACCGGAACGCTAATCCGATAGCCGCGCTTTGGAATCGTCTGTATATACTCTTCGTTGCCGGAGGCTCGGCCAAGGGTGCGGCGCAACACGAAAACATTCTGGACAAGATTGCTCTCCTCAACAAAGGAATCGGGCCAGAGGGCCTTCATCAATTGATCCTTCGTGACCACCTCGCCTTTGCGCTCTACGAGCGCCAAAAGCGTGTCAAAGATCTTCGGCGGTAGCGGGATCAACTGCTCGCCTTTGCGGAGCGTCATCGTTCCGGCATTCAACGTGAATGGGCCGAATTTAAATAAACCTTGCCGAATCAAAGACATCGTGCACTAAGAAAGATTTGATATTTTCTTGATGCGAGCTTTGAGGACGCACCACAGATTCTATCGTACCTTCGCCAACATGGCCACAATTGCTAGCCCCCGGGTGAATCGAAACCTGGACAACAGATTCTTTGCCGGTATGGCGCTCGCTATTGCCGCCGCCGTGCTCCTTGGCTTTGCGCGCACTTATTTTCTGGCTGGCATGTTCCATGCAAAACTGCCTAGCCCGTTGGTCCACGTGCATGCGGCCGTATTCTTGTCCTGGATTATATTCTTGGCTGTTCAAATCTGGCTGGTATCCTCCGGCCGCGTCGGCTGGCATCGCCAACTGGGAATGTTCGGGGCGGCCTTGGCATTTGCCGTGGTCGTACTCGGATTATTAACAGCGACACAGTCATTTGCCAGAGGATTCTCCCCGCCCGGTTCAAGGATCCCCCCCGCCACGTTTTACGCGATCCCCATGCTGCAGGTGCTTACGTTTTGTGTGCTGTTTGCCGCCGGATTCATAAAGCGCGTGGACGGAGCAGCCCACAAACGCTTCATGCTGATTGCAACACTTGCCATACTTGGACCAGCGATCAGCCGTTGGCCGTTCCCCATCGTTCACAAGATACCCCCGTTGATTTCCGTGATAGTCGTGCTCTTTCTTTTGTCCTTGGTTGTCTTTGACCTGTGGACGCGCCGTAGGATTCATCGCGCCACCGCAACCGGCGGATTGTTCCTCGTGATTTCTCAGTTTTCGATGTTTCCGATCGGCCAGACCCATCTCTGGCATCGTTTTGCGGATTGGACATTGAAGCTTTGGACCGGTGCTGGTTAGAGCGTTATCTCCTCCGCGCCGAAACCCCGATCCGATGCGCCATCGAGCCTTCCGCGATCTTCGAATCCGGCGGCAAAGTGGGTAATGGGGACCACGGCCCCTACTATTACACTGGATGTAAATGGCAATGTGACCGTCACCGGATCGGTCTCTTCCACGGCCGCCGCCACGCTCGCAGGTGTGAGCCTGCCCGCCGTGGAAACGGCTACCGCATCGGCTGGCGGTATCTCGAATTCACTGCAGATGATTGCGTCCGCCTATAACAGCACCACGGACGCCGCGATAGGTGAACGTTTCACCTGGCAAGCCGAGCCCGTGGGAAACGACACCGGCAACCCCAGCGGATCGTTGAATCTGCTCTTCAACACCGACAAGAAGGCGCCCGTGGAAACCGGACTCAGCCTGGCCAGCAATGGACAAATCACGTTCGCCAACGGGCAGGCGTTTCCAGGCACGGGGACCATCACGGGTGTCACCGCGGGATCGGGCCTGGCGGGCGGCGGCGCCAGCGGTAATGTCATGCTGAATCTGAACACTTCCAAGACGGACGCACGCTACGCGCAGTTGGGAGCGAGTAACTCGTTCTCGGGCGCGCAGTCCATAACCGGAAGCAGCAGTGCGGAGACGCTTACCGTCACGCAGACAGGCACGGGAGCCACCGGCGACGGCATTCACGGCATCACGTCCGCAACGGGAGGCACCGGCGTATTTGGGGAGGGGGCCATCGCCATACAGGGATACGCGAACACCGGCGGACTGGCCGGGCTATTCAGAGGCGCAACCGAGGTGACGGGAAATGGGAACAACACGGTGATCGGCGACCCCGGCTGCGGTTCCGGCTATGCGGGCATTGGATTCATCGCCGCGACTCTTGCGGGATGCACGAACTACACCTTGACCGGCGGAGCCGCGGGCGACACCTATGTCAACAGCAGCGCCTTGGTCCACTTCCGCAACACAAATGCCGAATTGGCAACCATCGACAATTTGGGCAACGCGAATGTGATTGGGCAGAGTAGCGGCGGGAACCTTACGGTGGCGCGAGCGTTGTCAGGCTGGCGGCACCATCCCAGCCAGCGTAAATCTGGAGACCGTGGGCGTTTATGGCGTCGCCGGTGGACCAAGCAGCCTGGACGTGGGAGAAGCCGGAGTATGGGGCGACACCGGCGGCGCCGGGTATGCGGGCGTGCAGGGCACCTCGGTCATAGGATTCGGGGAAGCTTTCTTGAACAACAGTAACTCAATGGCCCGCGCTGGCCGCCGAAAACTACTACTGCGGCGAAAGTGCCGTCTTCCAAGCCTTAGGCCGGGCGCTGGGGTTGCACTTTTCGCCAATGGCAATCTTACCTGCAGTGGCGCCATCTCAGGTGTAGTGCCAGCGGGCGCGCAGAAGGTATCTGTCTACGCGATGCAGTCCACGGAGAACTGGTTCGAGGATACCGGCTCCGGACAACTCTCCAGTGGATCCGCGCGTGTTGTGTTCGACCCGACCTTCGCACAGACGGTGAACACCAGCGTGGAATACTACGTATTCCTCACTCCCAGGGCGATTGCGAAGGCCTCTACATGGGCAGCCAGACCGCGCAGGGATTTGAGCTGCACGAGCTGCGCGGCGGCAGTTCCAATATCGCCTTCGATTATCGCATCATGGCCGAGCGCAACGGCTTCGAGAACCTTCGCTGAGCGGATGTGACAGAGAAATACCAGGAGATGGAGCGGCAGCAAAAGGCGCTTCGCGAGCGAATGACGCAGAGCCGCGCGGTATCGTCGCAATCGCCAAGATTGGCCGCCCCACAAGACAATTCCATGACAACTTCCCGCGCGGGAGCTTTACAATGATCAGCAGTTGCCCCGATGCACGTCACCCGCTACAAGCGACAAGTCTTTCTGTTCCTCGCCGCCATCCTGGTACCTGCGGCGGTGTTGGTCGGATTGGCTAGCCGGATCCTGTACCAGGATCGGGAACTTGCTGCCAAACGGGCCGCCGACCAGCGGCGCCTGGCGGTCGACCAGTTGCGCAGGGAACTGGACGCGCACCTGGAAGCCATCAAGCTGCAGGAAATCAACCGGCTGATTCGGTCGGTTAACGTCAGCCGGTCGCAGGATTCCGACAACCCGGCGGTGATCTTTACCGCCAGCGCGCAGGGTGATCGCCTGGTCTTTTCGTGGGAGACCGCGGCCGCGAAGGATTCCCCGGCATTTGCCAGGCATCGCCGGGAAGGCGAGGCCCAAGAGTTCATCAAGAAAGACTATGCCGGTGCGGCGGCGGCATATGATTTGGCACTGGCGGCCGCGAGCGGCCCCATTCAGATGGCGGAAGCTCGCTTGTTGCTGGCGCGATCACTCGCGAAGGCCGGCAAACCCGAGGAAGCAGCCAAGCTATACCAAGCTTTGTTGAACGCTCCCCCGGATGCCAGGGATGAACAGGGAGTCGGCTACCGCTTCTACGCCGCTGATCGCCTGCTGGCGGCCGGGCGCGAAACGGCTGCCGTACTAGGATTCCTCCGCCAGGAAACAAACGGCGAAGGACGGCTCACGCTGCCCGAACTCTATATGATCCGTCCGCTGCTCGGCGCCGGACAGAAAATCTCCGAACGAATTGCAGAGATGGAGCAAGCCGCGGCGCTGGCCAAGGATTTTGCACGCGTGCGCGCGCGGATTGAATCGGGTGGCGGATCGGCTTGGGTCCCCTACGGCAGCGAGCCTTGGCTGGTTACCCTGACGTCGCCGCAGCCGCCGCTGCCGGGGTTGCTGCTGGCCGTGTCGTCCACCAAGGTTTCCCCTCCAGGCGTCAAGCTACGCACGCGCGCGGCCGCCGGTGACGTTCTAGGCGATGAGTTCCCGGGTCTGCGTGTAGAATGGTCCGATAGCCGGTTCCTGGAAAGCGTCCACTCCGGGTTGCCGATCGGCATCCGGATCGCGGGGCTGGCGCTGGTGTTGGGTGTCGCCGTATTCGGCGGCTACTTGCTCCTGCGCGATGTCAACCGCGACGTGCGCATGAACGAAGTGCGCTCCCAGTTCGTGGCCAGCGTTTCGCACGAGTTGAAGACCCCGTTGACGGCTATCCGCATGTTCGCCGAGACTCTCGCCATGGGCCGCTCCCGCGACGAGCGCACCAAGTCCGAATATCTGGAAACGATCGTCAATGAGAGCGAGCGCCTGGCCCGGCTGGTGGATAATGTGCTCGACTTCTCGAAGATCGAACAGGGCAAGAAGATCTACCGCCTGCGGCCCACGCGGCTCGAAGAGGTGGCCGGATCGGCCGCCCGCGCCATGCAATTTCCGCTCGCCCAGCAGGGATTCCAGTTGCATCTTACCGTGCAGGATGAAATGCCCGGCGTGCAAGCCGATCCCGACGCCATTCAGCAGGCCATCCTGAACCTGCTTACCAATGCCATGAAATATTCCGGCGGCGCCCGCGAAATCGATCTGCGCCTGGGCGCGCGCAATGGGGACGCGGTCATCGAGGTGGTGGATCACGGACTGGGGATGGCGCCGGATGAGCGCGAACGCGTCTTTGAGAAATTTTATCGCGCGCCTTCGCACGAGAGCCGCCTGATTGCGGGAACGGGCTTGGGGCTGACGCTGGTTGCGCATATCGCGCAGGCACACGGAGGGCGTGTGGAAGTGGAGAGCGCGCCCGGAGCCGGCAGCACCTTTTGCATCTTTATTCCCGTCACGCTTCCCGGTGGGGCACGGGCATGACAACGGTTCTGGCCATCGAGGACGACCCCGCCATTTTGCGCGGCCTCTGCGACAATCTGCGCTTCGACGGCTACGAGGTAATCGGCGCTTCGGACGGCGAAACCGGTTATCGCCTGCAGCAGGAGCGCAAGCCCGACCTGATCGTGCTCGATCTGATGCTGCCCCGCATGAGCGGTTTCGAACTTTGCCGCAAGCTGCGCGGGGAAGGCATAAAAACGCCTATCTTGATGCTGACCGCGCGTAGCGAGGAGCCGGATCGCGTCCTGGGCCTGGATCTGGGCGCGGACGATTACGTCACCAAACCATTTTCTGTGCGTGAACTGATGGCCCGCGTGCGGGCGCTCCTGCGGCGCAGCCAGCCGGACCCGGAGAGCGCTCCCGATCTGCCGGACAATCTGCGCTTCGGCGACGTGGAGATCGACTTCCGCAGCTACGAAGCGCGCCGCAAGGGAGAACCGGTGGAGATGACGCGCAAGGAATTCGCCGTGCTGCGTTTCTTGGCCGCGCGCGCGGGCCGGGTGGTGACGCGCGACGATCTGTTGAACGGCGTGTGGGGTTTCGAGTCGTATCCTTCCACGCGCACAGTGGATAACCACGTGGCCGGGCTGCGCGCCAAGCTGGAGCGGGACGCGCCGGAGCCGGGGCACATCCGCACGGTACACGGCGTCGGGTACAAGTTCATTCCATAGTTACCCGACATACATTTTGCATTTTCTTTGCACCGGGCGTGGATTGCGGTGACGACTCTCGCGGGCGGAAAGCGCATTCTGGGAGGCGAAGGAGATTTCACATGAAGCCGACAATCTTAGTTGCATGCCTTATGCTCGGGACAGCCGCGCTCGCCGCCACCGATGCCGGAGCGGAGTTGTTTCAGAAAGCCGTCACAGAGGAGCGCGCCGCCGGGGACCTGGAAGAAGCCATCAAGCTCTACCAGCGCGTGGCCAGGGAATTTGCATCGGACCGCGCGCTTGCGGCCAAGGCCTTAGTGCAGGAAGCCCGATGTTACGAGAAACTGGGCCAGGATAAGGCCGTAAAGTTGTATGAGCAGGTAGCGCGCGACTTTAGCGATCAGCGCGAGCCTGCCACGCAGGCGCGGACGCGGCTGGCGGTGCTTAGGCAGGATAGCCATCCGCCAGCGCCCGCGGCCATGACGCAGCGCAGGATCGAGATAACGAACCCTCACGTTGGCCCAGGCGATACCGATGGCCACCGCGTCGTCTATGAAAACAGTGCGACCGGGGAACTGATTTACGGCGACGTTGCGGGCTATAGCAAACGGGTGATATTCAAGGCCAAGCTCGACGACCTGCCCGGCTTTTCTGCGTCCAAGGATTTTTCGATGGTCTACCTTAGCCTCCGATCAAAGGGCGGGCAGGCGCGGACCATAGCGGTCGTCAACACCGATGGTTCGGGTTACCGCGAGATCGCCAAGCTGAATGCCCGCCCTTATTCCTGGCCCACCTGGTCCTGGGACAATCGCTACTTGCTGTACTCCGAGTTTAAGGACGGTATGAGCCGTCTGTTGAGGATCTCGGTTGCGGACGGCCAAACCCGCGAATTGCTGAGCCTGAAAGGCGCAAAGACGACGGCAGTCAACTTCTCCCCGGATGGCCGTTTGGTGGCATATCAAGCGCAACCTTCGTCTGTTGCAGATCCGGTCTCGCAAATCTTCGTCATGCCCGCCGAAGGCGGAGCCCCGCAACTGGTCTACCAGGAGCGGCTCACCAGCATGCTGCCCTCACTCAAGCTTCTCGATTGGACCGCCGACGGACGCTATCTGGCCATCGCCAGCGAACGCACTGGGAAGGGCGCGCTGCATCTCCTGCCAATGAAGGACGGCAAATCGGCGGGCGCCCCGGTCTTTGTCAGGGTCGGCGATTTCGAAGAGGGCGCCACAACAGCCGCTGGAGGCCTGATCTACCGTTCCGTGGAACCTGGCGGCGCGTGGGCTGTTTATGTCGCGTCCCTCGATGCGAATAACCGCCCGGGCGGTTGGAAACGCCTGGATCTCCCCCTTGGCAATATGCTAAACCCCGAGCCCCAATGGTCCGGCGACAGCGATCGGATCGTCTATACTGCCCAGCACGAGGATATGGGGCAGACGGGGGGCGAGTCCATCCGTTTGCGCAACCTCTCTGCCGGAGGGGATCGCGAGATCTATCACGCGCTCGGTTACACCCATTGCACGTGGGCGGTTCAACAGCCTAAGGTTTTCTGCGCCGAAAACGGGGTGGGAAAGACGGACATTCTTTCGATATCGGTCGACTCCGGCCAAATCGAGCGTCTCCACAACTCTCCCGGACTGCCGATGTTTGGTCTCCACGTCAGTCGCGACGACCGGGATCTTTACATATTCAGGAGCAAATTCAACGCCGAGGAAGGGGAATTGCGGCAATGGGAAATCGCCACGCAGCGGGAGACGGTGCTGGAGCGAATGCCGCCGGGAGCTTGGGGATGGGTGTCACAGGACGAGCGCTGGGTCGTCGAAGTGGACGAGCACCGCAACGTCAAGATACGCCCCACCGCGGGCGGCGATTGGAAACCCCTGCTTTCGGACCCGCACGCGGGCCACTTCGACCTGACGCCCGATGGCAACTGGCTGATCTACCACACCGTCGATTCCGCGGGAAAACACGGCCTGTACCGCGTCGCGACGTCCGGCGGCCAACCGGAGCGTTTGGGCGATTTTCCAACCAGCACCCCGGACGGCAGCTTGCACATCAGCCCTGACGGGCGCAAGGCCTTGGTCGCCGCCGGCGAGTACGATACCGTGTACGAACTCTGGTCGCTGGAGAACTTCGTCCCTCCCGCGCCCAAACCGTGATCCGCTCATTAACCC
>DATNMW010000027.1:0-2017 GCA_035602155.1 Bryobacteraceae bacterium
GTTCGGCTTTGACCCTATCACGTCGACTTTAATCTTCGGCGAGTACGACGCGGTGCTGGTGGACGCAATGGGGACAGTGGCTGAGGCCGAGGCTCTCGCGGATTGGGTCGCTCTGCACAACCGCAACTTGGAGACCATCTACATAACGCACGCCCATTTCGACCACTTCTACGGTCTGAGCATTCTGCTCGACCGTTTCCCGCGCGCGCGGGCGATAGCAACGCCCAAGACGGTGAACGCCATGCAGATGTCTTTCTCTCCCCTAGTGGAGCGGTTGGCCCGCCGGCTCTTTCCTGGGCAAGTGCCCACCAAGTTGGTTCCACCTGAGCCCTATGAGCACGACACATTCACTCTCGAGGGCCACGAATTGCGCATCATCGAGCAGGGCCGCACCGATAGTCCCGATTCGACGTCTCTACACGTTCCATCGATCGGCCTGATCGTCGCTGGCGACGTTGTTTACAACCAATGCCGCATTTACGTCGGCGATACGACCCCCGAGAGCCGAAAGAATTGGATCGCGGCGCTAGACCGGTTAGCGGCGCTGGACCCGGCGATTGTTGTCGCCGGTCACAAGAAGCCTGGCGCGCCCGACTCTCCCTCGACGATCCAGGACACCAAGCGTTACCTGCAGGACTTCGATCGGTTGCAGAAAACCGCGACATCCGACCAGGAGCTGTTCGATCGGATGACAGAGCTGTACCCGCATTGGGTAGCCAATCAGTCGTGGTTGATGTTCGGATTCCCGCAGCCATAACCTACATCAACCGCTGATGCGAATGCTTCCTCGCGCATGATGGAGGGTTGCCCCTAGTGGGAGAGGCGCCCTGGCGCTGTTACTCGCCGCCATCGGTATCTACGGCGTGATGGCCTACTCGGTCACGCGGCGCACCGCTGAGATCGGTCTGCGGATTGCGCTCGGCGCGGTTCCTGCCACGATCCGGTGGATGGTGTTGCGCGACGGCCTGCTGCCGATCGCGCTGGGCGTGGCCATCGGGCTGCCGCTGTCGTTCGCCGCGGCCCGCATCAGCGCGTCGCTGCTCTACGGGATCAAGCCGAACGACCCGCCGATCTTTATATTGACCGTGGCGGTACTGTTGGTTGTCGGTGTGCTGGCCGCTTTTCTCCCCGCCCGCCGCGCCGCCGCCGTGGAACCAATCGAAGCGCTGCGCCACGAATAAGTTCTGGTAGGGCGGCTCTGTGCTGGGCCTTCTTTAACGGCCCGCGCCGGCCATGCTTAAGATGAGCTCCTCGCAAAGGACCCACCGTGGGCTGTGATCCTTGCTCGGGCATGCTGGAAATGTTTCCCCAGCCTCTACGTGGATCTCGGCGCCGCATATCGCACAACGGTAGCGCCCGCTCTCAGGACTGGTTTGACCTATTTCGGACATAATCTTATAGCTCCAAGCTGGCCTTTCGGCATGCTGCCGTATTAAAGAGCACCCAACCTGCCAGTGTACAATATCCAACGCATTGTATACCGCTTCAAGCCGCCAGGATATTCGCCAGGGCCGCATCCACGGCCGGATACCGGAATGCATAGCCCGCGGCCTCGGCTGCTTTGGGCAGCACGCGCTGGCTGGCCAGCATGACTTCGGACATCTCTCCGAACATGAACTTCAGCGTGAAAGCGGGGATCGGAACCACCGCCGGCCGGGAAAGCGCATGGCTGAGCGCCTTCGTGAAGTCGGCGTTCGTGACGGGATTGGGCGATGTGCCGTTCAGCGGCCCGCGCACCGGATTTTGCAGTGCGTGCTGGACAATACCCACCAAGTCGTCCAGGTGGACCCAGGACATCCATTGGTCGCCGTGCCCCAGTCTTCCGCCCATGCCGGCCTTGAACGGCGGCAGCATTTTGGCCAGCGCGCCGCCATTGGCGCCCAACACCATGCCGGTGCGCAGCTTCACTAGCCGAATGCCCAGCGATTCCGCCAGATCGGCTTCCTTCTCCCAGGCTACGCACACGTCCGCCATGAAGCCCTTGCCCGGCGCCGAGGATTCGGTCAGGACTTCTTCG
>DATNMW010000028.1:0-29985 GCA_035602155.1 Bryobacteraceae bacterium
CGCGCCCGGTTTGGGGATCGACTACCACGACGGTGCCGTTGTAGGGTCCCAGGGCGTCGACTGCCGCGCGCCGCACTGCGAGATCGTCGCCATCCACGTTGTCGCCGGCCGTGGGATCGAAGTGGGAGACGGGCTCGGGGCGGGGCTTGGGGTGAGCCTTGCTCGCCGGGAGCGGGTCCTGGAGGACCCGCGCAGACCTGGAGGTCCGCCCCACAACTAGTCTAACCAAGCTTGCGCGGTTGCCGCTGGTGCTGCGAACGTTGGTATGGCGCCGAAGCGCCTTTGGCGCGCATGGAACTGGCGGACCGCGGTTTGCAGATCGGACGCATCGAAATCCGGCCACATGCGCCGGGAGAAAATCAGCTCGGCATAGGCGCACTCCCACAGCAGAAAATCGCTGAGGCGCTGCTCCCCGCCGGTGCGGATCAGCAGGTCCACCGGCGGACCCAGATGCTCATCGAGGCACTCGCGGCAAACCAGTCCGGCGTGCGCGGCGTGCCGCACCGCTTCGGCGATGGCGTCGCGCCCGGAGTAATCCACGGCAATGCGAAGCTGCAGCTTCGCGCCGCCCGCAGTGGCGGACTCGGCCTGCGCGATGGCCGCGGGCAGCTCGCCGCCCAGCCGGTCGCGCCGCCCAATCACTTCGAGGCGCACGCCGTTCTCCAGGCAGCGGCTGGTTTCGGATCGTAGATGTTCGGCCAGCAATTGCATCAGGCCCGCGACTTCCTCGGGCGGGCGCCGCCAATTGTCCGACGAGAAGGCGAAAAGCGTTAGCACTCCGATGCCAAGGTCCGGCGCGGCTTCCACCGTGCGGCGCAAAGCCTGCGCGCCCGCGCGATGTCCCGCCAGCCGGGGCAATCCGCGCGCCAAGGCCCAACGGCCGTTGCCGTCCATGATGATGGCCGCGTGCAGCCGGCCCGGCTTGCTATGAGTACTTTGTATCATAAAGTAAAGTTCCAAAAAAGGGGCTTACCTTTCCCGCATCGTGCCGATGAGGGCCTCCATGTGATCCAGATAGCGCTCGAGCGCGCGGCGGCCCACAGCCGTCAGGCGATACTCGGTCTTGGGCAGCCGGTTCTCGAACGATTTGGTGCAGGCGACGTACTGCGCGTCTTCCAGTTTGCGCGCATGCACGCTTAGATTGCCGTCGGTAGTCTCCAGCAACTTCTTGAGCTCGTTGAAGGTCAGCGATTCGTTAACCGCCAATGCGCTCAAAATGCCGAGACGCAAGCGCTCATGAATCAGCCGGTCGAGTTTGGGAGCGCCGCCCAAAATCTCAGCGGGGCGCATTTTCCTATCCCGTTCGCGTGGGAGCATGTTTTGCTTAGCCACCGTATTTCACCTTAATCAACATGCCAAACAAGATATGCAAACCGCCAAAGCCGGCGGCTAACAAACTATTCCCCCAAGCGGCCGGCGCAAAGAGGGCTGCCGCGCCGATGGCCATGAAGCAGATTCCCATTACCGGCACCACTTTCACCGAGGCGGCGCCGCCGCACAGCACGCCCGTCCCGTAGAGCAGCAGCCAGACGCCGGGCAGCGCGGCGATCAGGCCCGCGCGAAACAGCACCAGGGTCAGGAGGGCGCCCGCCAGCAGGGGCGGCGCGAAGCCCAGCAGGAATTTGCGGCCCGGCCCGGACAGCAGCGGCATCCCCACTTTGTGCGACTTATGCGCGGCGGCCGCCACGCCGATCAGACAGGCCAGTACGGCCTCTCCCAACCAGGCCGCCAGCCAGGAGTCCGCGTTCCCCATGCGGTACGCCAGCGCCGCTACGCACAGGGCTGTACACCCCAGCGCGATGCCGCCCACCCCCGGCACGGCCGTGAAAGCCCCGGCCCGCTCCATCGCCGAGCGGATGTATTGCAGGTTATCGAGCGCGTGCGCATGGATCGCGACGGGTTCGGGGCGCGGCTGGCGGATAGGGCGAACAACTGCCACGAACCGATTATAGAACGAAGGCGCGCGTCGCGCAAGTACTTTTCAGGGCAAAGTTGAATCGCCGGTTGTCCGCCAAAGTGAGGCGAGGGCCGCCGAACGTCGCGGAACCGGCGCGCGAGTCATCAACGCGAGGACAAGTTACAGTTGGCGGCGCCCTGCCGCGCTGGCATCATACCCGCCCAAGCCTTCCAATTCGCGGCGAAAGCTGGCGCGGTTGAGCGTGTCAAGCAGCGCCGCGACAGGCGGGTAGTCCAGATGCTGACGGCGGATCGCCAAGTCGTAGCGCTCGCTGGCCAGGGGAATGAAGTCCAGGCCGAAGACGCGGGCCGCGGCGCGCGTGGCGATACAACAATCCGCGTCGCCCGCGCGAACCTGCCAGGCGGCAGGAAGATGGCCACCGGCCAGGCGATCGTATCCGCGCACTTTCCGGCCGGCCAGGCCCAAACGATCCAGATGCGCATCGAGCAAGATGCGGCTGCCGGCGCCGGGCTCACGATTCACGATGCGGACATCCCTGCGCGCGAAGTCGGCTACCGAGTGAACGGATTTGGGATTGCCCGGGGCCAGCACCAAGCCTTCCTCCCAGACCGCTAGCGCGACCACCGCGACGCTGTTCCGCGCGAAGAGGCGGTGGATGGCCGGTAGGTTCGATTCGCCGCTGGCTTCGTCGCGCAGATGCGTGCCAGCCACGTGGACGAGCCCTTGCTTGAGCAGCATCAGGGCCTGGGAGCTGTTGCGTGGCGCGACGACCAGTTCCACGCCGGCGCGGAGCACATGGCGGGCGAGCACCGAGACGCCCGGATCGCAGCCGGCAACCAGGATGCGGCTAGCCGGATCGTATTCGCGGTGAAAGAGCTGGACCGCTCCTTTCGCTGGTTTGGCCGCCTGGACTGGGGCATCCACGAGTACGGCGTCGGCTGTGGGGAGATACCAGGGAACAGGCGACGGCGACGAGGCTATGGTGCGGCGGTCCACACGGCAGAGCTGCATGGGGTCGCCGGCGCGCGGGGCGTCCGGCTGGGGGAGCAGCGTCACCTGTTCGGTGGGCAGCGGGGCGGCGGGCGCGTCCGACGGCAGCGAGAAGAGGTCTTCCACTTTGACTTCGAGCGTGCGGGCCAGGCGGAGCGCCACCGCGGTGTTGGGCATGTAGCTGCCGGATTCAATGGCGTAGACGGTCTGGCGGCCGATGCCGGCGCGCTGGGCCAGTTCGGCCGCCGAAAGACCCCGTTTCTGCCGGTGGGCGGTCAGGTGGTTGGCGATGTTGCGGTTGTCTTGCATGCGCGACGCAGGTCACTTTGACGTTACAACAGGCGGGTGGGGATTGCCAAGCGGCCAAGCGTGCCCTGTTACCATCGATTCTGAAATGACTCCCGAGGAAAGGGAACGCTACTCGCGCCAGATTTTGTTCGCGGGCCTGGGCGAGGACGGCCAGGAGCGGCTGATGCGGTCGCACGCCGCCATGGTGGGCTGCGGCGCGTTGGGCAGCTTTCAAGCGGCGGCGCTGGCGCGCGCGGGTGTGGGCCGCCTAACCATCGTCGACCGGGATTATGTGGAGCCCAGCAACCTGCAGCGGCAATGGCTGTTCGAAGAATCGGATGCCGTGGAAGCGTTGCCGAAGGCGGTAGCGGCAGTGCGGCGCCTGGCGCGGATCAATTCGGCGGTGCAAGCGCGTGGCATGGTGGCCGATCTGACGCCCGCGAATATCGACGAACTGTTGGGCGAAGCGCAGGTGATCCTGGATGGCACCGACAACTTCGAAACGCGTTACCTGGTGAACGACTACGCGCTGAGCCGCGGGATTCCTTGGATTTACGGCGCGGCGGTGGGCAGTTACGGCCTCGCCATGCCGGTAATTCCGGGACGTACCGCGTGCCTGCGTTGCGTGTATCCCGACCCGCCATCCGGCGCGCAGCCCACTTGCGAAACGGCTGGCGTGCTGAACTCCATTACCGCGGTAATCGGGGCCCTGCAAACCGCCGATGCGTTGAAGATTCTGGCGGGCCGCACAGAATCGGTGCACGCATGCCTGACGACGGTGGACGTATGGGAGGGAGGCGTACGGCAGATCGAGCAGCCTGCGCGGGACCCGGACTGCCCGGCCTGCGGCGCGCGCGATTTCGTGTATCTGGAGGGCCTGCGCCGCGCGCCGGTGAGCTTGTGCGGCCGCAACGCCGTGCAAATTCACGAGCGCGCGCGGCCGCTCGACCTGGCACGGCTTATGGCGGCGCTGGCGCCACTGGGCGAGGTGCGCGCCAACGAATTCGCGCTGCGGTTCCTGACGGGGCCGTATGAGATGACCATCTTCCCCGATGGCCGGGCGATTATCAAAGGCACCACGGATATCGGTTTGGCGCGGAGTTTGTACGCGCGGTACGTGGGCGCTTGAAGGCGATGGCAACAGATTGCTTTCGGTCGGTGCTGTGTGGGGAATTCAGAGCCACACTGGCCACCTAGACTTAGGATTTAGCTGGCAAAGCCAAAGAAGGCAACCGGGAAGTGATCGAACATCAGTTCATGAACGTGGGCTTTGCCAGCCATGTCGCAAATGTGCTCAGGCTCCTCGATAAAACGGGTGCATCCTATGAGTTGGAAATCCCGCCACCGTAAAACGCGCGAGCATCTCAGATCGCGAGAGCGACGAAGTAGACCGGCCCAGGCAATAGAACTGCCGAAGGATTCCGCCGGCGCGGCAAAATGCGACCCAATTTGCAGATTTTCGATGATGCGACAACGGTCGTTGCACCGATTTTTCTCGCGGTTCCGCGAAATGTTTTCCGCATTTGGCGACACTCATATCTTTGAACCTTATGCCGACCGCAGAATCCGGCTTTTACCAATTCGATCTGGCAGTTGTGGCACGTCATGGCGCGATTTCCCTTGCCCGGACGCGCCGGAATCCGGATAATGGTTTTGGAGAATCCGTATGGCTTCGGCTATGCGGTTTCGGTCCCGGTGGCGATTGGCCTCGTTACCGGAGCTTTTCTTTCACTCCGTTGTACGTACCCCCCATACGAATGCCAAGGGGCTAGCCAAAGAGAACCGTTGCAATTCGTAGGCGGGGTACGTATACTAGGGGTATGCCAAGAAAAAAACTGCCGCCTGATGCTCTTGCCTTCTTTGTCAAAATGGGCAAACGGGGCGGCGCTACAGGCGGCCATACCAGGGCGGCCAATATGACGCAGGAGCAACGCAGCGAAAGCGCTCGAAATGCTGTCACGGCGCGGTGGGCACGGAAGAAGAAATTGCTTTCCCTGCCCCCGCAAGAAAGTGGTACGATCAGCCGATAGGATTATCAAGCCAAAGAAGGAAGGGCTGCTTATGCCAGAAAGACGAGTGAAAGTGCCGATACCTCCGCTTCCTGGATTGCAGGATGGCTTCGATGTGCAGGTCTCCGAATCTACGGAAAAATGGACAGAGGTGACGCTTGAGGATGGGACGATTCTCCGCGTTAAAGCCAGCGTTCTAGGTGCGTTTCGCGCTGATGGAAAATGGGATGATCAAGGCAACCCGATGTATGCGCTCAAGGCGCAATTCGTTACGAATATCGTTAGTGTCCCAGAGCATCTGCGTAGGCCAGCCGGTACGGCAAGGCAGGTGAACTAGAATGGGACGCCCTTACCAGTTCATCCAGACTAAGTATTTTACCGTCATGCTTGCGGTCTACATGACGCTCCAGTTGACCGACCAGCCGTGCGAAGCCGAAATCCTTTCTGCGGATTCCGCCGAACGCATCCAAATAATTGGGTCGTGTTCGGGAACGACGGCCCTCGTTGTGGATAAGGACGCGGCGGATCAAATTAAGCGTGCGGCGGACCATGTCAAGTTTCTACAGTTGGCCGCGCGATGGAAAACTGAAACCAGCACCCTCTCCTCGATTACCGAAATGGTGCTAAACCCCGCGTACCAGAACATCATCGGTATGGGAGACGCCGCCGTACCGTTCGTCCTCTCGCAGATTGAAGCCGAAGGCGATGATCCAGACCAGTGGTTTTGGGCTTTGCAGTCCATTACTGGGGTCGATCCCGTCCATGAGGAAGATGCTGGAAATTATCGGGCGATGGCCCAAACTTGGCTGAATTGGGGCAAAGACGTCGGTTATGAGTGGTAGTTGGCCACCGCGGGACCTGCCGTACCTAACGCCAGAAAACCACCGAATAACAAGCGGGCGAGCAATTGCTTACAACTGCATCGCATGGGCTGCCGGAGAGAACTTCCGCAATTGGTGGCCCCTTCCTAGAAACAGCGGGTATTGGCCTCTGGCGTGCCGCGATCAGTGACTCTCGGGGCCTTCATGCAAGCCTATGGCACCCGTGGATTTTTCGCATGCAAGGATGGTTCGCTTGAACCTGGAGTAGAAAAGATAGCCATCTACGGAACCGGCGATCCGGGCCTAGAAGCGCCAACGCATGCGGCTCTTCAATTGGAATCTGGGAAGTGGACAAGCAAACTAGGCAAATGTGAAGACATCGTTCACAATACGCTTGAAGACGTGAACGGGCCGGTCTATGGCAGGGTCATCGCGTTCATGGCGCGAGCGCGGGCCGACCACGCGACTACTTCATCTCCACGCTAAAACACCACCGCCCACAAGCGGCAAACTGACCCACTACTCGCCGCGCACCATGGGAGACCCCTCCCTCACGGTCTCGGGCCGGTGGCGATGTTCGGGCTGATGCATGCGGCAATCAGGGTGTTGGCTTTCACGTTGGGGTGCGCGTCGGCGGGCGTGATCCAGAGGCCGGTTTCCGGTCCGTGGGCACGCAGGCAAGGGAGCAGGTCGATGGTGCGGATGCGGCGTGATGCGAGGTAGTCCTCAATCTTGCGCTGCTCCTTTTCGAACGGATATGCGCCGTCGATCCGGTGCAATTCCGGCAGGATTGCCACTAGCAGGCCTGTTCCATCTTGGGCGGTCAGCGCCGCCAACCGGCCCAGTGCAACCTTAGCCGCTTCCAGGCCGGGGCTGCCGTCGCGATAGAGCGAGGCGTAATAATCCCGCCAGCGGGGGCGCAGGCCGGCCACGCGCAGCGCGCCATCGAAGCGCGACAGGGCGAACGCCGCCAGATAGCTGTGGCCGAGCAGCCCGGCGGTCCGCTCGCGCGGCACCGGTTCGGCATCGTTGATGAAATACTCCAGGATCACCAAGTCGGGATGGAAGGCGCGGCCAATGGTGAGGTAATGCTCGACTTCCTGCACCGAGTTATAGTTGCCCACTCCGGCATTCAGCACCTCGAAGCGGCCGTGCCCAGCGGCGTTCAATTCGCGCTCCAGGATTTTGGGCGCGGTGCCGGCCAACGGAACGCCCCAGCCCACCGTGGTGGAATCGCCCAACCAGACAATGCGGTACACGCCGGCAGGCTTTTCGCGCGGGAACTCGCGGTCGCGCAGTCCCGCGGAGTTGATCGAGAACGGGACCCCCATGAGGAAGGCGGAGCGGTTCGGCCCGTGCACGAAGCTGAGCCTGGGGTCAGGCACAGGCTGTTTCAGTTTGACCGCATATTTCCACATCTCCATGGAAAAATCCAGGCTGCGGGCGAAGGCCATGCGCAGCACCACTTCGAGGAAACCGGCGAACAGCAGCATGCTGGCCGCCAGCAGCGCGCAGTTCAGCAGGACCTGACGCCGCACCTAGCGGACCTCGCGCAAGCCGCGCTCCACCTGCGGCCGGATATCCGGATAGATGCGCTGCGCCAGCACCATATTGGCTTCGTCGTAGACGTGGCCGAGGTCGGAAAAATATCTCTCGGGCGGATCGAGAAAGCGCGCCAGATCGATGAACTTGGCGGCTGGATACGCGCCGCGCATCTCCGCAATCTGGCGGCTGGCTTCGCTGTAGAGCATGTCGAGGGCGCGCAGCCATAGGATGGCCGATTCGCGATCCAGGTGAAACGAGGTCATCATTACGGGGACGGCATGCTCGGGTGCGAATCCGCCGGCCGGGCTCAAGACGCAGACCGGCTGGTAATGGTAAGCCGCGGACAGCTCGATCAGCTTTCGCCAGTTCGAAAGGTAGGCGGCTACGTGGTTCCGGACGAAATTCGGATCGGCAACGATTCGGCTGGCAGGGATCGCGTTGGTGCCGGCAAACGGTGCGTCGGCGGTGGGCGTCATCTTCCGTTCGTCGGGGCGCAGGCGCGCGCGCACCAAGCGGTACAAATCGCTGCGCTCGAGCGCCAGCCGCCACAACGGCTGCTGCCGCTCCTGCCGGTAGAGGTCCCAGGCCTCCTGCATGGTTTGGAAATTGTACGGGAAGTTGGCGCGCGATTCGTAGGTGAGAGGCAGGCCCAGGTCGTTGCCCCCGTCATAGAGAATCACGATATCGGGATGGTAATCGACCACCATGAACAAAAGCTGCGCGAGGGACTGCCGCGATACGCAGGATTGAATACCGGCGTTGATGACTTCGATATCGCGGCCGGGATACCGGTCGAGCAGGACCCTCTTGAGCGACCCTGGCAGCGCGGTATCGAATGTGCTGGCCGTCTGTACCAGCGAGCCACCCAGGAAAGCGATGCGCAGTTGGCCGGACGGCTTCTCTTTAGGCAGCTTGTAGCGCGGCGAGGGGATACGGAAACCATCCTCGTTCGTGTAGACGTAGACCCGGCTCTTGAAGTGCGACATGGCGAAGGTTTCCTTCGTCTCGTAGCTATAGTTCTCGATGGGCCGGAACATGACGTAGGGATAGAGGATATTGTAAAAAGGCAGGTTGAGGCGGGGCGGCGCATGAAAGCGCAGGTAGACCTCGGCGGCGATGGCGCCTCCCATCACCGATCCGAGGATAATCAGGCAGTAATGGAGGAACTTCCTTCCAGGACTGAGTGGCAAATCGCAAGTATAGCGCCTTCCGGGAGTTTGGCGAATTTGGGCCGATTTGCCAATCGGCCCGCAGGATGCTATCCCGCCCCACATAACAGAACACATCTGGTGTTTGTTGTTTTATCCACAGTTAGTACACCTAAGGACACAGCTAAGTCCTTGAAAGCAGGGAAAATAAAAGTTGAGGAAAACGGTTCTGAAACCGATTTTTCATTTGACTGTAACATGGCAGAGGGTGCATGATAACAGAGGTTCCAAGAGGTCTGAGGAACAGCAAGCCGCTGAACGCTTAGCGAGCCTGGAGCGGTGATCCGGTATCGAACTAGTAAAATAGAAACGATGCCGGGGAGTGATGGGCGATCGGGAGCGCTTGGAAGGTGAACTTCCCGGCCAGGAATCGGATTGAACGCTTTGATCCTTAAGGGTTCGAAAGGCCCCGAAGGGGAGTGGAGATCCGAGGAAGGGTTGGGAGTGCCGGACGGGAGTCAGGCAACGGGATTTCGGTATTGATCTGGCGCGGAACGGGGCGAACCGGGCCGCGTGGGGGAATCGGAATCGGAACGGGCAGGACGAACGAACGGCAGGGCATTAAGGGAGCAGGTCGGGAGCTTCGACCTCGAAATGGTGGCCTGGAGACGGGCAGTCGTTTCGGGAGAGTGAAAGGCCGCTTCGAGATGCCGGTTCCAGCCAGGAAAGCTGGCAGGTGAGCCCGGAGGCATTGATCCATTGCGCTCAAAAAACGCAGTGGGGAGTTGAAGGGAAGGCACCCGGCAATCCCGGTTGCGAAGCTCTGTGCCGTTGCATGCCGGCGGGGAGTTTGGCTGCGAGATCGGGTCACTTGGAACCATTTTCTTTCTTGGGCCGGACGAACGATTCTACACTGTCGAGCTGGGTCGAGTCTGCGAACCAACCCGGTTCCGATTTTCCCATTCAAAACCTGCCGTTTGGAGTCTTTTTTCTCGACGGTCCCAATTCACCGACTGCGATTGGCGTCGCCATCGGGGACCGCATCCTGGATTTGCATCGTTGTGCCCAGGCGGGTCTGTTGGACGGCCTGTCGCCGGCGACTGTAGCCGCCTGTTCGGCTATCAGCCTGAACTGGCTGATGGGCCTGGGGCGCGCGCATTGGTCGGCGCTGCGAAAACGGCTCAGCGAGTTGCTGCGCGCCGGCAGCGGACATCAGGCGGCCGTCGAACCATTCCTGGCGCCTATGGATGAGGTCGCGATGGCGGTCCCTGCCCACATCGGCGATTACACCGATTTTTACGCATCCATTCACCACGCCACCAATGTCGGGCGCCTATTTCGCCCCGACAATCCGCTGCTGCCGAATTACAAATACGTGCCAATCGGTTATCACGGGCGGGCTTCGTCGATCACGGTGAGCGGCACCCCGGTGCGCCGCCCCAGCGGCCAGTTTAAGGACGCCGCGGCGGGGGCGCCGGTCTTCGGTCCCACGCGATCGCTCGATTACGAACTGGAAGTGGGATTCTTTACCGGACCCGGGAACGAGATGGGCCAGCCGATCCCTATCGCCGAGGCGGAGGAGCACATCTTCGGCCTGTGCTTGCTTAATGACTGGTCCGCACGCGACATTCAGTCCTGGGAATATCAACCATTGGGACCGTTTCTGGCGAAAAATTTTGCTACCACCGTCTCTCCCTGGATTGTAACGATGGAAGCGCTGGCGCCCTTTCGCGTGCCCGCGTTCCAGCGGCCGGAGGGCGACCCGGAACCGCTGCCATACCTAACCCTGGCGGCAGACCGGGAGCGAGGCGGCATCGATCTCACGCTGGAAGCGCATATCGCGTCGCGCCGGATGCGCGAATCGGGTCTTCAGCCGATGCGCCTCAGCCAAGGCAATCTGCGGAACCTTTATTGGACGCTGGCGCAGTTGCTCGCACACCACGCCAGTAACGGCTGCAACATGCGGCCAGGCGATTTGCTAGCCAGCGGCACGGTATCGGGACCACTGCCGGAAGAACGCGGCTGCCTGCTGGAGTTGACCCGGCGGGGCGCCGAACCGATTAGGCTGCCCACCGGTGAAGTGCGGAAGTTTCTGGAAAACGGCGACGAAATGATCCTGCGCGGCTACTGCCAAGGCGATGGTTTCACGCGTATCGGCTTCGGCGACTGCCGCGGGATAATCGGCGGGTAACCTCGCAATCTTGGCCGCAGCGGTTCTCACTGGCTCTGCCCCAAAAAAGGCGTGCTGCCGGCAGGTTTGCCAAGGCAGGATTGCCCGCCCTCCTCGATCACTCGGGGCCGGCCAGGATGGCGGAGGCATCCAGCACCCGCCGCACCAGCGCCGCGAGCTGCTCCGGCGTGAATGGCTTGGCGATAAAGTATCCGCCAGTGCCTTGAATCAGCGGCGCCAGGGACGCCTCCGGCAGACCCGACATCAGCACTATGGGCAGGCCGGGCCGCAGTTCGCGCATGCGAGCGGCAAACTCCGGCAGCGGCACGCCGGGCATCATCACGTCGCGAATCACCAACCGCGGGTCGGCGGCGCCATCGCGCACCGCGGCCAAGGCGGATTCGGAGTCGTGGTGCGCGGTCACGCGGTAGCCATAGCGCTCCAACCCAGCGCAGACGAACGCCGCCACTTCCGGCCGGTCGTCTATAACAATCACCGTTTCGCTGCCCGCGGCCTCGGCGGAGGCAGGGCGATCGACCACAGCGCCTGTAATCTCCGCTGGGTCGGCGGCGGGTAACAGCACCGCAAAAACGCTGCCGCGGCCCGGCTGGCTGGCCACGCGGACGTGTCCCTCGCTTTGCCGGACGATGCCATAGGCCATCGAGAGACCCAGACCGGTGCCGGTCGACCGGGTGGTGAAATACGGGTCGAAAATGTGTTCCAGGACATCGGGCTCGATACCCGAGCCGCTGTCCTCCACCTCGATCTTCACAAACTCGCGCGTGTCGCCGGCGGGCGCGTCCTTGGAGTCGGCATGGCTGGTGCGTACCACGATCCAGCCCCGTCCATCGATGGACTGGCGCGCATTCAGCACCAGATTCATTAGCACTTGTTCGATCTGCGCCGCATCGGCGCGCACCGGCAGGGGCGTACCGCAGAGGTGAAAGTTGAGCTCCACGTTCCACTCGACAAGCTTATCCAGTGTGCCGCGCATCAAGTCCACCAGGGCATTCAGATCGAAGGCCGCCACATGGAGGGATTGGCGCCGCCCGAAGGCGCGCAACCGGTCCGTGATCGCCGCGGCCCGCCGCGCGGCGTTGAGAATCTCGCCGACATTCCGCCGCAGGGGTTCGCTCAGGCCAGCATCGAGGGTCAGCGAGGCGTAACCCATCATAACTGTCAGGAGGTTGTTGAAGTCGTGCGCGATGCCTCCGGCCAGGCGTCCCAAGGCTTCCTGCCGCTGCGCCTGACGCAACTCCTCTTCGAGGCGCACCCACTCCCGCAGGTCCCGCGCGATCAATCCCGTGGAGACCGTGTCGCCCTCGCGCGCGCCCATGGCGAACGCGCCCACCAGCACCGGGATCCGATCGTCAGCGGCGCGATTGCACCACTCCGACCGGCCCTCCCAAACGCCGGCCGCGGCCACCGATCCATCCATCTGGGTTCGCATCGGGTCGTCCGCCGCGATTCCGCAGACCTCATCGAGAGGCTTCATGAACAGCGATGGAATCCGGTCCGCGGCATAGCCCAGGAGAGTCGCGGCGGCGCCGTTGAGGTAACGCAACTGCCCAGCCGATACCACCAGGATCGCGTCGCGGCTCTGCTCCACAAGCTGCGCCAGCCGGCCGCGCTCGGTCTGCGCTTCCTGCAATTCGCGCAAGGCTTCGCGCGTCCGCCGTTCCGAGCGCTCGGCGGTTTCGGTGAGCAGGAGACCCACCCCGATGCTCATCACGATCCAGACCATGGAGTTCGTTACGAAGGTGACGAGCGCGAATTGAATCATTTCGGGGTTGTTCTCGACCGCGCCGGGCGCCCAAGTGGACGTCGTGCTCCACTGGAAGGCACGGACCAGGTTCATCACCCCAAAGAAGGCCCAGGCGCCGGCGGTCACCAAAGAGCCGGTGAGATGCCGCTCGCGCCCATGCCTCGCGAAGGCCCCTGCCGCGAACAGGCTGGCCAGCGCATAGCAAACATATCTGGGGATGTTATGGATTTGCGAAGCGCCCACGCCGCTGAGCGGATAACCCAGCCCGGCTCTAAACGTGATGGCCGCGGCTGCGAGGCCCAGCAGATACATGCCGGCGATCCAACTTCGCGCCGGCGCGCGGCCCCGCAGCAGCGCAATGCTGGTCAGGGCGAACGTCGCCGGGACGATGAATCCCAGCACGGAAACGGCCGCCCGTATGGCCAGGCTGCCCGACAGATCGTCGAACGCGATCCAAAGGGAGGCTACGTAAGCGGCCTGCGCCACCCAGGAACACGCAAACCAGCGGAGCCATGCTTCGCGGTCGATGCGCCGGTAGTAAAACTCGAGCAGGCACACCAGCAGACAGGAAAACGCCGTCTGCATGGCTAAGCTGGCATGCGCCAACATCCGAAAAATGGTGTGATTCTCCAATACTTGAGCATAAACCGGCTTGGCCCAAACCGGTAGGCTCAATTTCCAGTATTCTATTCAGCGGGATGAGACTTCGACTGTTGCATTTCATGACCGGGCTGGTTGGCGCTTCCATGGCGTGCGGGCAAACGTGGATCGCGCAATCGAGTGGCACAAGCGCGTCTTTGCGGGGCGTCAGCGCCGTAAGTCCGGCGGTGGTTTGGGCCAGTGGCGCGGGAGGCGCCTATCTGCGCACGATGGACGGCGGCGCCACGTGGCAATCCGCCGTGGTACCGGGCGCGGGCGACATGGACTTCCGCGGCCTGCGCGCGTTGGATAGCCGCACGGCCTGGCTGATGAGCAGCGGGCCAGGCGTGAAGTCCCGCATTTATGGGACAGGCGACGGCGGTGCGCATTGGTCGCCACTTTACACCAATCCGGATAGTGGCGGCTTTTTCGACGCGCTGGCATTTTGGGACGCTCGGCGAGGTGTGGTGCTCGGCGACCCGGTGGATGGGCAGTTCGTCATTCTGACGACCGGGGACGGCGGCGAAACCTGGCAGCGGCACAAGTTGCCGCCGGCGCTGCCGCGCGAAGGCGCGTTTGCCGCCAGCAATTCCTGCCTGCAGGTGCGCGGCGAACGCGAAGTGTGGTTCGGCACGGGCGGACCTTCGGGCGCGCGCGTATTTCATTCGAATGACGGCGGCCTGCATTGGGATGTTGCCGGAACGCCCCTTCGCAAGGATGGCGCCGGCACGGGAATCTTTTCCCTGGCGCTGGCCGATTCGATGCACGGGGTAGCGGTCGGCGGAGACTACGGCAAGCCCACCGAGGCCGGCGGTAACGTGGCGGTGACATCAAATGGTGGGCGCGCGTGGGTCGAACCGCGTGGCGCGCATCCCAACGGGTACCGATCGGCGGTGGCGTTTCTGCCAGAACGTAGGGTCTGGATCGCCGTGGGCACTTCGGGTTCCGACATTTCGGGCGACGGAGGCCAGAGTTGGAAGCTGTTCGATAGCGGCGCGTACAATGCCATCGGCGCCGCAGGATCGAGCGCGGTGTGGGCGGTGGGTCCCGGCGGCCGCATCGGCAAGCTACGGTTCAGGTGAGTATGGCAAGGAGCGCGACCAGGGGGTCGGGCAACGGACGGGGCCGTCTCCTCACTGGGCACGTTTGACTTACGCGCGATAGGCAATCAGGAAGATCCGGCGGAAGGGAAACAGCACGCCTCCGGCAGCGCGGGCCGGGTAGTGCGGCCGGAGCGATTCGCGGTAGCCGGCGGCAAAGCGTTCGCGATCCGTCTCCGTCTCGAGGATCTCCAGAAAGGGCCGCAGTCCGGTGCCCCGGTACCACTCAACGATGGACGCCACGTCGGGCAGGATGTGGAGATACTCGGTGGCCCAAAGGTCCAGGCGGGCGGCGGCGGGAGCCAGCACGTCGTAGTAAAAATCCATTTCGCGATGGTGCCACTCGCGCACTTTTCCCGCCGGGAACCAGCGGCTCCACTCGGGCGTTGCGGCCAGCTCGCGCATGAGCCGATGGGGCAACGCATCGATGTTTCCTGGGATTTGAATGGCCAGCGCGCCT
Organism: Bryobacteraceae bacterium; assembly: GCA_035602155.1. Lineage (GTDB taxonomy): Bacteria > Acidobacteriota > Terriglobia > Bryobacterales > Bryobacteraceae > Bog-159. The sequence goes on from DATNMW010000028.1 coordinate 14,854, forward strand.
CCCGGAGCCACGCGCGAGAGGAGCTGCGGATAGACGCCCGCATGGTCATCGACCCACTGGAGAGCCGCGTTCGAGAACACTACGTCGAACTGGCCATGGTGGCCTGCGGCCCACTCGGAAATGCCGCCGGCGACCCACTGTTGCCCGGGATAGTCGCGCTGGGCGCGCTCGATCATCTCGCTCGAGCTATCGAGTCCGGTGAATTCGGCGTGTGGCCAGCGATTGCGGAGCACGGCGGTACTGTTGCCGGGTCCGCATCCCAGATCGATTACGCGGCGAACGTTGGCTACCGCGATGCGCGCGGCCAGATCCCGGCAGGGCTGCGTGCGCTCTTCCGCGAATTTCAAGTACTGGTTCGGATTCCAGCCGGACATCTTCCGAGTATAGCGTTGGTACCGAACCAAGCTAACAGCCACGGTAAGAGCCGCGCTGATGGCGAACGCGGTTCGCCCTAGAAATATCCTTACGCCCCGAGGGCCATCGCTTGCGGCGCCCGCTGCACAAGCCGAGGCGCCCGAAACGGCTGAAACCGGTACCCCACGCTAAAAATGGTCTCGATATAAGTGCCGCTGTGCTCGCCTAGTTTCTTGCGCAGCCGGCGGATGTGCACGTCCAGCGTCCGCGTGCGGATCTGGTTGCTGTAGCCCCATACGCGCAACAGCAGCGTATCGCGGGTCACCACTTCGCCGGCATTCTGAATCAGCAGGGCCAGCAGGTCGTACTCCTTGCGGGTCAATCCCAGCGGTTTGGTGTCCAGCAGCGCGGTCTTGTGCTCGAAATCCAGATCCAAGTGCTGGTCATGATAGCGTTGCTCGTGCGTCGCGGTAATCTGTTGCGGTCCCATCCAAAGTCTCCTTTTAAGCGTTTCGCCCTATACTGATGCTACGGATGGGTGGGGTAGAGGGTGGTTTTGGTCTTGTAAAAGTTTTGTAAAAGGTGTAAACAGGCGGGCAAACATCAACCTGGGACGTACCGTTCCACACGGATGTTCTCGGGACCGCTTCGCGTGCAGGGCCATTTCCGGCGTGAGCTTGGCCTTGCCGGGGACGGGCTGTGACACCCCAGTGCGCGGATTGCGATACCGGTGATGCCGCCCGCCATGCCTCACCAGTACGCACCCGCGCTCGGCCAGACGAGGGACCAGATCCTGCTGTTTCATCCGAGCGCCAATTCCGCCACTCTCCTAACCCCCGGCACGGCGCCGCTTGTCAAATCGTCAAACAAGTCTTTGAGGCGATCTTGAAGATCTTCCAGGCTCTCGCCCTGCGTGAGGTAATCGGGGAAATCTTCGAGGTACCCGAGACAATGATCGCTATCTTGCCAATAAATAAATGTAGCGAGCGGTCATGCCTTAAGTGTAAAGCAGTTCGGTCCCGTCTCGACAACGCTGGGGTCGCGTCCGCAATCGCCGTTGCGCGACATGCAACGGAATCAGCGCAACGATCAGAGAACGCCCTCCGCCGGTTAGTGTAGTTCCCGAGTGGTCTGGCCCGCTAGGCCGGCTTCATTTCAAAGCGAGAGACGGCGGGTCCGCGTAACCCCGCATTCGCGATCCTCAAATCCGATCTCGCCAGTATCCGGGCCGGCGGTGACCGTGCGCCACGGCGACGACCTCTAGTCGATTGGCTGTCTCGCGGAAGACAACGAAGTACGGAAACCGTCTGAGCAAAATTCGCCGTGCGCCGAATACGAAGATCGGGAATCGGTTCGGATCTGAAGAGATCTGCTCGATTGCCCGGTCGATCTCGTCGAGAAAACGGGCCGCCGCCCGCTCGCTTCGCTGCCGATACCATTCGACCGCCGCTTCGACTTCGGCGAATGCGGCCGAATCAAAAACGACGGGCTTACGGATCACTGCTGGAGGCGCGCGCGCATGCGGCGTCGCACGTCCTGCCAGGGAATTAGCTGAGCAGCGCCCCTGTCAATCTCCTGAAGCCTCCGGTAAATCTCATCGCGCCAAGCTTCCTCGGCATTCGCATCCACTTCGGCGTCCAGGCTATCGAGCAACGAGTCGGCCAGCGCGGCCCTGGCTTCAATCGGTAGATGAAGCGCTTCGCTCAATAATTCGGCAGGACTTCTCGACATGTCTCAATTATATGCCACACGCGCCCACACGGGCCACCCCCGCCACCCGTGCTACAGTACCAGTTTGATGCCCACCACCGCCGCGCTCAAATCCACCTGCCTGAACGCCGCCCATCGCGCGATGAGCGCGAAAATGGTGGATTTCGGCGGATGGGACATGCCCGTCCAGTATTCCTCGCTGGTGGAGGAACACCTTGCCGTGCGCAAGAGCGTGGGCGCATTCGATGTCAGCCACATGGGCGAGATCGACATCACCGGTCCCGAGGCCCTGCAACTCACCGATTACGTCACCACCAACGCCGCCTGCCGCCTCAAGACCGGCCAGATCCACTACTCGGGACTGCTCTACGAGCACGGCGGATTCGTCGACGACGTGCTGGTCCACAAGGTGGCCGACGACCACTATTTCCTGTGCGTCAACGCCTCCAACCAGGAGAAAGACTTCGAACATATCCGTGCGCACAACCGCTTCGACGCCCTGGTCCGGCTTTCGAGCGACGATTACGCGCAGATCGCCATCCAGGGTCCCAACGCGCGCGCCACGCTGCAGAAACTCACCGCCGCCGACCTGCCCGCCATCCACTATTACTGGTTCATCGACGGCGCCGTCTCAGGCACACCGGCGCGCATCGCGCGGACCGGCTACACCGGCGAAGATGGTTACGAGATCTACGTCGCCCCAGCGGAGGCGCCCCGTCTGTGGCACGAAATCCTGGACGCGGGCAAAGAGTTCGGCATCAAGGCATGCGGGCTGGGCGCGCGCAATACGTTGCGCCTGGAAGCTAAAATGGCGCTCTACGGCCACGAGATCCACGCCTCCATCACGCCGTGGGAAGCCGACCTGGGTTGGATCGTGAAGCTCGACAAGGGCGATTTCGTGGGCCGCGCCGCGCTGGCGAAACAGAAGGAACAAGGCATCCAGCGCAAGCTCATCGGATTCGAAACGGTCGGCCGCGGCATTGGCCGCGACGGTTACGAAGTGCTCGTGGATGGCACGCCTGCCGGCTGGGTAACCAGCGGTTCGCCCGCGCCCACGTTGAACAAGAACATCGGTCTTTGTTATTTGCCCCTGGCGGAGGCGCACATCGGCCGCGCCATCGAGGTTGTCATCCGCAGCCAGCCGGTGGCCGCGGTCACCGTGGAAACGCCATTCTACAAGCGAGCCAAATAAATGTATCCCGAAAATTACCGCTACACCAAGGAACACGAGTGGGTGCACGTGGAAGGCGATACGGGCACCATCGGCATCACGGATCACGCCCAGCACGAATTGGGCGACATCGTCTATGTGGACTTCAAGTACGGCCGGGAGACCCTGAAGCCCAACCAACACGTCGACCAGGGGAAGACCATCGGCTCGGTAGAGTCGGTGAAAGCCGTATCGGATATCTATTCGCCGGTATCGGGCGAAGTGGTCGATCTGAACCATACGCTCGCCGACGCGCCCGAAAAGCTGAATGAGGATCCGCACGGCGAGGCTTGGCTGGTGAAGATCCGTTTGAGCGATCCCGGCGAGTTGGCGAATCTACTTTCCGCGGCCGAGTATCAAACCTATATAGGAGCGGAAAAATAACGATTGCGCTATCTTCCGAAGTCCGATTCCGAGCGCCGCGAAATGCTGGAAGCCTGCGGCGTGCAAGACCCCGAGGATCTGTTCACCCATCTTCCCGATGCCGTGCGGCTGAAACGGCCGCTGCAGCTTGCGCCCGGCATTTCCGAGTATGAGATCGTCGACTATTTCCGGCGGCGCGGAGACCAGAACGCCAACGGCTACGCCAGCTTCCTGGGCGCGGGCGTGTACGCGCACTACCGTCCGGTGCTGGTGGATACAGTAGTCTCGCGCGGCGAGTTCCTCACCTCGTACACGCCTTATCAGGCGGAGATTTCGCAAGGCACCCTCACGACCATCTTCGAATTCCAGACCATGATCTGCCAGCTCACCGGCATGGATGTGGCCAACGCTTCCATGTACGATGGCTCGACCGGCCTTGCGGAGGCTGCTCTTATGGCCGCGCGGCTGACTAGCAAAGGCGGACTGCTGGTGGCGCGCAGCGTGCATCCGGAGTATCAAGAGGTGCTGCAAACTTACGCGAAGAACCAGGGCATGCCGATCACGGAGTTCGATTACGATCCGGAAACCGGCGCGGCAGACCTTGACGACATGGAGCGCAAGCTCAACGATCTGACTGCCGCGGCGATCGTGCAATCGCCCAATTTCTTCGGCGTAGTGGAGGATGTGAAGCGCGCCGCCGAAATCGCCCACCGGCGTGGCGCGCTGCTGGTGATGGGTTTCGCGGAGGCGGTTTCCTTGGGCATACTTGAACCGCCGCAGGCCGATATCATTGCCGGTGAGCTGCAATCGTTCGCCATCCCGCCCAGTTATGGCGGACCCTATGCCGGCATCGTCGCCACGCGCGAAAGGTTCGCCCGCCAGATGCCCGGCCGGCTGGTAGGCGAGACCACTGACACGCACGGCAATCGGGCTTTTTGCCTGACGCTGGCCACTCGCGAGCAGCACATCCGCCGCGAGAAGGCTACGTCCAATATTTGCACTAACCAGGCGCTGATCGCTCTGATGGCAACCGTCTTCATGAGCGTCTATGGTAAAGAGGGGCTGCGCGAGTTGGCTGAGCAGAACCTGGCCAAGGCGCACTATCTGGCCGGCAAACTCAAGCCCCGATTTTCTGGGCCTTTTTTCAATGAATTCGTGGTTTCGACCGGCGACCGCAAACCGGAGGAAATCAACGCTGCGTTGCTTGAGAACAAGATCATCGGAGGATTGCCGTTGGGCCGCTTCTATCCGGAACTATCCGACGCGATGCTGCTTTGCGCCACCGAAATGTCCCATCGCGAAGATATGGACAAGGTAGCAGAGGCATTTCAATGACGACGCAAAATTGGAGGGCGGGCAATCCTGCCCGCAGCCGGCTTTCAGCCGGCGCTGGCCGCCTCAAAAGGCGGCTGCGGCCAAGATTGGCCGCCCTCCAAGAAGGATTGACTCGGCACTGATGTCCATCAAGAAAGTTCGCTCGCACATCTCTCCGAACGAAGCGCTGCTCTTCGAACGCAGTTCCCCCGGCAAGAAAGCCTACCAACTCCCCACACTGGACGTCCCCCCCATCGACCCGCACACCGCGCTAGGCTCGCAAAACGTTCGCGCCGGAATCGAAGGCTTCCCCGAAGTCAGCGAAGTGGAAGTCATCCGCCACTTCACGCGCCTCTCCACCTGGAACTACGCCATCGACCACGGCATGTACCCGCTGGGATCCTGCACCATGAAGTACAACCCGCGCGTGAACGAACTGGTGGCGCGCACCGAAGGCCTGGCTTGGGCGCATCCCTATCAGCCCGAATCGCTCTCGCAGGGCGTCATGGAAATCATGGCGCAGCTTGAAGCCGCACTGCTCGAAATCACCGGCATGGACGCCGTCACGCTGCAGCCCGCGGCCGGCGCACACGGCGAATTGACCGGTATCCTACTCATCCGCGCATTGCTCCAGCAGCAAGGCAACCCGCGCAAGAAAATCCTGATCCCGGATTCCGCGCACGGCACCAACCCCGCCACCGCGGCCATCGCCGGGTACGTGGTCGAGAACATCCGCTCGGACGAACACGGCTTGCTGGATCTCGCGGCGCTGGAAAAGTCCGTCACCGAAGACGTGGCCGGGTTGATGGTCACCAACCCCAATACGCTGGGCGTTTTTGAATCGCGCATCATCGAAGCCGCCGAAGTTCTGCACCGCAAGGGGGCGCTGCTTTATATGGACGGCGCCAACATGAACGCGCTGGTGGGCGTCGCGCGTCCCGGCGATTTCGGCGTGGACGTGATGCATCTGAACCTGCACAAGACGTTCTCTACGCCGCATGGCGGCGGCGGTCCGGGCGGCGGACCCGTGGCGGTGAAGAAGTCGCTCGAGCCCTTCCTGCCCGTGCCGCGGCTGAAGCGCGACGGCGATCGCTGGGCCTTCGATTACGACCGCCCACTTTCCATCGGCAAAGTGAAAGCCTTCTACGGAAACTTCGGCGTGCTGGTGCGCGCGCTGGCCTACATCCTGGCGCACGGGGGCAACGGATTGCGCGCTGCCACAATGGACGCCGTGCTGAACGCCAACTACATCCGCAAGAAGCTGGAGCCGTTCTTCGACCTGCCCTACGCGCTGCCCAACATGCACGAAGTGGTCTTCAGCGACGAGCGCCAGGCGCGCCAGGGCGTACGCACCGGCGATATCGCCAAGCGCCTGATCGATTACGGTTTCCATCCGTACACCGTCAGCTTCCCGCTGATTGTGCGCGGCGCCATGATGATCGAGCCTACCGAGACCGAAGGCAAGCTGGAAATCGACCTCTTCATCGACGCCATGATTTCCATCGCCAAAGAGATCGAGACCGAGCCGGAAATGGTGAAGACCGCGCCACACTCCACGCGCACCAGCCGCGTCGATGAGGTGAAGGCCGCGCGCAAGCCGGTATTGAAATGGACACCCGCCTCGCCCTAGTCCTGGCGGTCGTCCTGCTGATCCGTCTGCCGTTTCTGAATCAGGCGATTCAGGGCGACGACGTCTACTATCTGGCTGGCGCCGAACACGCGCAAATCGATCCGCTTGATCCCAACCACGTCCAATACGTCACCATGGGTGATCGCGTGGACCTGCGCGGCTTCCCGCACCCGCCGTTCAACGCCTGGTTCCTGGGATTGTTGCTGGCCGTGATCGGAGATATCCACGAGGTTCCGTTTCACGCCGTCTACATCTTGTTCTCATTAGTGGCGGCCTTGGCGATGTGGTCGCTGGCGAAGCGTTTCTCGCCGCATCCGTTATGGGCCACGCTGCTGTTTCTGGCGGTGCCCGCGTTCGTGATCAACGGCAATTCACTCGAATCCGATCTGCCGTTACTGGCTTTCTGGATGGCTTCGGTGGCGTGCTTCGTCGCGGGACGGTGGGCTTGGGCGGCAATCGCGATGGTGCTGGCGGCCCTCAGCGCTTTTCAGGCCGTTTTTCTGACACCCATTCTGGCTGTTTACGTGTGGATTTACCGGCGCAAGGATCGCAAGGCTTGGTTGCTTATCCTGATCGCGCCAGCGGCCCTTTTGGCCAGCCAGTTGTTGGAGCGCTGGTATTCCGGCGCGCTTCCCGTTGCGGTATCGGCCGGATACATGAGCAGCTATGGCCTGCAAACGCTGGTGAACAAACTACGCAATGCCGCCGCGCTCGCTGTACACGCCTGCTTCATCGTGTTCCCCGCCCTGCTGCCTGGCGCAGTCCTGCTGATTTGGAAGCGGCGCGACCGCGAGACCGCATTCCTGTTGGCCTGGATCGCGCTTTTCTTCGGCGGAGCGACCCTGCTTTTTTTTGCGGGATCGGCGCGGTACCTGCTGCCGATGGCCGCTCCCGTGGCCTTGCTCGTATCGCGTCTGCGGCCGCGATGGCTGGCCGTGGGCTTCGCCGCGCAGATGGCGCTCAGCCTCGCGCTCGCTACCGTGAACTATCGGCATTGGGATGGCTACCGGCGCTTCGCCCGCCAGATCCGCCCGGCGACCGCCGGCCACCGCGTCTACATCAATGGCGAATGGGGCCTGCGCTACTACCTGGAAGCTGACGGCGGCCTGCCGCTGGAGCGCGGTCAGGTGCTGCGAGCCGGCGATATAGTGGTTTCGAGCGAACTGGCTTATCCGATCGAATTCACGGCGCCCACCGCCACTATCGCGGAGCAGCCGATTCGCGCCTGGCTGCCCCTGCAACTGATCGGATTGAAAGCTCGCTCCGGCTACTCCACTGCCACCAAAGGATTGCGGCCGTTCGACATTTCCACTGCGCCCATCGATATCGTGCGCGCCGCAATCGTGTTGGACCGGCATCCAGCGCTCGCTTACCTACCCATGAGCGCGCCCGAAGCCGCCAACCAGATTGTCAGCGGCCTGTATGCCGTGGAAGGCGGTGCTTGGCGATGGATGTCGGGAAGCGCGGTGGTTCTGCTGAAGAGTCCCGCGCAACCGCTGCCCATTGAGGCGGTGTTCACGATTCCCGATGCCGCGCCGGCGCGCCACGTCGAACTGCTGCTGGATGGGCAGGTCGTCGCGTCCGAAACCTATCCCGGTCCAGGCGCCTATACTCTGAAGTCGCCGCCGGAGTCGCCGGCGAGTCCTACCGCTTCCGTGACACTCAAGCTCGACCGCACCTTCTCCGTGCCGGGCGATCACCGCCAGCTGGGCGTGGTGGTTTCGAGCATCGGATTCAGGGAGTAATGCGTCGCGTGAAACAGCGCACCAAGCGATCAAAGTCCTTTCTGGCAGCCGAAGCCATCGCCACCTATGTAGAGGCCGAAGATTGGCAGCTCGGAGAAATCGCCGCCGGGCTTGCGGAACTGGACAGCGGCAAGATGGTGGAACATAAGAGGGCCGTGAAGTGGATGCGCTCTTGGAATAATCCGTCCGAAGGCGCCCCACCGCGATGAGGTCTTCATGCCGGGGCATGTGCCGGGGCGCGGGTGCTCAAGCGGCGGGCGTGAATCTTTCCGCTTTGCATCTGTATCTGCGCCAAGTCATAGTTAAGCTGCAAGCGAAGCCAGAAAGCCGCCGTGCTGCCAATGGTCTTTTCCAGCCGAACGGCCATTTCAACGGACACGCCCGCTTTGCGATTGACGATACGTGACAACGCCACGCGGGTCACGCCCAGCGCCTTGGCTGCGTCGGTTACGTTGACGCTTAGCTCTTCGAGGCAATCCCGGATAATATCGCCGGGGTGATTGGGGTTCTTCATCGGCATGGTTTGATGCTCCTGTGTTCAAAGCTTCTAGTGATAGTCCTCTAAATCCACGTCGTACGCGGCCCCTTCGTGAAAACGGAACGTCACGCGCCAATTGGCCTTGACGGTCACTGAATACGTACCGCGCCGGTCGCCGGTCAACGGATGAAACCGAAACATGGGCAGTGCCATTTCTTCCGGGCCGTTCGCCGCTTCCAGCGCCGAAAGAATCTTTTGCACCTTTTCCAAAAGGTCAGGCCGGATGGCGCTTCGGTCGTTCTTTTCGTACAGCCGCCGCAAGCCCTTGTGTTTGATAGCCTCAATCAAGCCGTTTACCTGTCTATTATAGTGTATAGCGAACAGCTACACTATACAAGTTGATGTCTTTTGTCAAGCTCTTTTCTGAAAGCTGCCAGGCGTTCCTCGCTTTTCCCCTCGCTGGCATCCAGGCGGCTTTGCCGCACGGGTGGCCCGCGCCTGATTTTCAGGCGCACATGGCCACGCTCACAGATCGGCACTTTGCGCCGATTTCAAGATAGTGTCGACAGGCTCGTGGACCAAACCGCATTCGGGCAGGCCGGGCCGGCGCGGACGCGATAGGGAATCACGTATGGCGTGCCGGAATCACGAGTTTCCGAGTGCCGGGGCTTCCGTTGTTCCGTAGAAGTTCCCGTCCGTTCCTTGCAGCAAGGCCGCAACCGGCTTCTCGCCGTTGGTGTTGTTGAAGGTGGTTAAAAGCGTAAGTGTCTGCGCTCAGGCCATCTGGGACAAGACGATGACTGAAGCAAGCGCAAGAGCCGCGCGCGCCAGATTGCCGAAGATCGGATCTCGTGTCCGCATAGCCGTATTGTAGCGTTACGAAACCAGCGCCTGCGCCACGCGGCCGGCCAACTGGTCGAACGTGAGGATCTCGTAAATCGACGCATCGGACATGATGCGCGCCACCAACGCGGTATGCATGGCGTGTCCGGCCCGCTCCGCGATGACGTGCCCCAACAGCGGCTTGCCCAGCAGCGCCAAGTCGCCGATCAGGTCCAAAGCCTTGTGGCGGCAGCATTCGTCGGCGAAGCGCAGCCCATCCGGATTCATGACGCCGTCGCGCGTGAAGCATACCGCATTTTCGAGCGACGCTCCGCGAATCAGCCCCATGTTGCGCATCTGGTCGAGCTCGTGCGCGAAGCCGAACGTGCGCGCAGGCGCGATCTCCGCCGCGTAGCGCTCCGGCGTGACCTCCATTTCAAGCGATCCGCGTCCGGCCAGCGGATGGCCGTAGTCCGTCTCGCAAGTGAGACAAAAGCTTTCCGCCGGCAGTATCGAAATACGCTTGCCGCGCTCCTCCACAAAAATAGGACGGCGAATGCGCAGATACTTCCGCTTGCGCCGGTACTGCCGGATGCCGGCTTCCCGGATCAGTTCCACGAAAGGCTGGCCGCTGCCATCCAGGATGGGCACTTCCAGGTTGTCGATCTCGACGAAAGCGTTGTCGATCCCCATGCTGTAGAAGACGCTGAGCAGATGTTCGGTGGTGGAGATGAGCACGCCCTGGCGCATCAGGCTGGTGGCATAGCTGACGCGCGCCACGTGCCGCCAGCTTGCGGCGATGGGGAAATTGTCCAGATCGGTGCGTAGGAAAACGATGCCAGTGGAAACGGGCGCGGGTAGGATGCGGATGGAAACTGCGACACCCGAATGCAGGCCCACACCGGAAGCATGGACGGGGCGTTGAACGGTCGTCTCAAAGCGCAAATTCGATCTCCGGATGATGCATCACAGACATAAGGCGTATTCTAAGATAGCAAGGGTAACACCATGGCGGAAGTTCTTTGGGGTCAATTGTTTGGAAATATCGCACTGTGGCGGATTTGCCACACTCCAGAGGCTTACTGTCGCGAAATCGCCCGTTTCCTTGGTTACGGCAGTTAGCTGCACGTTTGCGCAAATAGGTGTAGCCTGTTTTAGTGAGCAAAGAGGAAGCCAGCGAACTCCTTTCCCTCGACGGTCGCGAAGTCCGCGTAACCCACCCCGATAAGCCGTACTTTTCAAAGCAAACGAAGCTCTCAAAACTCGATATCGTCCGCTACTACCTGGCGGTCGCGCCGGGCGCTCTGACCGGCATCATGGATCGGCCGCTAGTTCTGAAGCGGTTCGTTAACGGCGCCGAGGGCGAGGCGTTTTATCAGAAGCGCGCGCCTGCGGAGCGGCCAGCCTGGCTGCGCACGGTAACTTTATCCTTTCCTTCAGGCCGCACCGCGGAAGAGGTGGTCGTCGACGACGCGGCGGGGCTGGCATGGATCGTCAATTTGGGCTGCATCGAGCTGCACCCGCACCCCGTACGCTCCGGAGATCTTGAACACCCCGACGAGCTCCGGGTCGATCTCGATCCCGGCCCAGGCGTCGGTTGGGCGGACGTGCGCAACGTCGCGCTTGAGGTGAAAGCGCTCCTCGAGGAAATGGGCCTTCGTGGCTGGCCCAAGACCAGCGGTTCACGCGGGATGCACGTGAACGTAAGGATCGAACCGCGCTGGACGTTCAGCGAGGTGCGCCGCGCGGCGATCGCGTTGTCGCGCGCAGTCGAGCGGCGCGCGCCCGCTCTGGCCAGCTCGAAATGGTGGAAGGAAGAGCGCCATGGCGTGTTCCTCGACTACAACCAGAACGCGAAGGATCGGACAACGTGCTCCGCGTATTCTGTGCGCCCGCTCCCCGACGCCCGCGTATCCACGCCTCTCGATTGGCACGAGGTGCCAGACTGCGAGCCAGCCGATTTTACGGTACTCTCGATTCCGAGGCGTTTCGCGGAACTCGGCGATCCGCACGCCGGCATCGACGCCGCGCCAGGTTCGCTCGAAAAATTGCTGGAGCTTGCGGCAAGAGACGAAGCCGCTGGCCTGGGTGACGCACCCTGGCCGCCGCACTTTCGCAAGATGGAGGGCGAGGCGCCGCGGGTGGCGCCTTCGCGCGCCAAGTCCGCCGCGAAGAAGCCCACGAAGAAGCTACGGACGAAGATGCCGCTGCTGGTGGTCGCGAACTCTTCCGACAAAGAAGCCGCGCTGGCGGGTCTTGAAAAATGGAAAAGCAAACATGCCGAAGCGGCCGGATTTCTGGCCGTTGACGACGTCTTGGTCGACGCCATGCGCGGCCGGTCATCCACCTGGACGCGCATCCGGGTGAACTTGCGGCATGTGCCCGAAGCGCTACGGCCGCCGCAAGAAACGCCCGACCCCGACGACGATCCGACGCGTGAATGGCGTACCAAGCGCGCTGCGAAACAGGCGTGAGCTCGTTCTGCAAGGCTCAGCGGCCGGCTGAAAAAATCGCCATCAACTCTTGCGGCGGCACAACTTCAAGCTGGGCATAGGTGCAGTCGCCCGGCCTCTTGTCCATGCGCCATCTTCGAAACTGCGCCATGTGGCGGAAACGCAGACCCTGCATGTGTTCGTAGGCGACTTCGACCACCAGTTCGGGCCGCAGCGGCTCCCATGACAGATCTTTTCCTTGGCTCCAGCGGCTCTGGCCACCCGGCATGCGCTGCGGGGCCTCACCGTCGGCGGCTCCCGGCTCCGCCCAGTGCTTCCAGGGATGCGCGGCGAGCGCGCCATCGCGGTAAGGCGCGAGGTATTCCGCAAGTTCCCGGCGCTTCTGTTCCGTGAAGCTGGCGCAGACGCCAACGTGTTGCAACGCGCCGGAATCGTCGAATAGGCCGAGGAGCAGCGACCCGACCGCCGTGCGCTCGCCTTTCTTGTGCCATCGAAAACCGGCGACCACGCAGTCGCAATCGCGCTCGTGCTTCACCTTTAGCATCACGCGCTTGTCAGGTTCGTAGAACCCTGAAACCGGTTTGGCCATAACGCCATCGAGACCCGCCCCCTCGAAGCGGCGAAACCAATCTGCCGCGACGCTCGATTCGTATGATGCGGGCGTCAGATGGACCGGCGGCGCCGCGCGTGAAAGCAGCGATTCCAGCTCCCGGCGGCGGCTTTGGAATGGTTCGTCCCGCAGATCCCGGCTACCTTCGCAGAGCAGGTCGAAGAACACAATAGATGCCGGTATCTGTTGGGACAGAAGTTTCACCCGCGACGCGGCCGGATGAATGCGGAGCTGAAGCGCTTCGAAATCCAGCCCGTTGCCGGTAGCAACGACGATTTCGCCATCGAGCACGCACTGAGCGGGTAACATCGATCGCAGCGGATAGAGCAGTTCCGGAAAATAGCGGTTCAGCGATTTTTCATCGCGGCTCTGGATCAGGATCTCGTCCGCATCGCGAAAAATCAGCGCGCGAAAACCATCCCACTTCGGTTCGAAGATCCAGGCTCCGGCGATTGGCAATTCGGCAACTCGCTTCGCGAGCATTGGCGCGATAGGCGGGTTTACGGGGAGGTGCACGCATTTATGTTATAACGCCTGCGAATGTTCTTGTGCCGGCAGATTGTCATCCAGCTCGCTCGGCCGGGGACTGGCGATGCCAGCACCGCTGCCAAAACCCAAACTTCACGGCCGCCCGGCCCAGGGAGATCGTGCGGCACGGTCTTGCGGAGACGCGGGAGCACCCTGCGGTCACTTCACTTCATACCCCACAAACTCCTCCAGCATCACATTGCCCTTGTACTCCATCTCCTGGTGAATGCCGATTTTCGAGGTGTAATAAGCATGCGCGGTGGCGCGCTTCAACTCGCCAAAGAAAACCTCCTCCGGAGCCTTGGGCTTCATCTCGTTCTTTGCCATCCGCGTGAGCACCGCGACGCGCTCGCCCGGACTGGCTTCCATGAACGCATGCCCGTGCATCTTGCGGGACAGCTCGTCCACCAACTGCAACCCATTGCGCCAGTCGTCCCGGTCCTTGGCCTCGAAGGCTTCGGCGAGCCGCGCATCGATATACGCCGCCACCTTCGCGGAGCGCGCGCCCGGCGAGTGGTCGTCCGCCGGGATAATCGTCTCCGTCAGTTCATCCAACATGGCAAACTCGGCCAGCGTGAAAAATTTGGGAGTGTCGCTGACGGCGAAAACCGCGGGAGCCGCCACCACCGCGCCCGCGCCGATCCGGATCAAATCGCGGCGATTGATTTCGTAGGACATCAGACATTCCCCTTTTTCAGTTCTTCGGCCAGATGATCGCAGGAGCGCCAGCACAGCGCCATGATCGTCCACGTCGGGTTTTGGCACGATGCGCTCACGTGCGTGCTGCCATCCACTACCAGCAGGTTCTTCACATCGTGCGATTGCTGAAACTGGTTCACCACCGATTTCGCGGGATCCGTGCCCATGCGCGCGGTGCCCAGTTCGTGGATCGAATAGCCCTCGGTCAGGATCTCGCGATTCACGCCGATCTCCTCAATGCCGGCGGCTTCGAACATCTCGCGCGCCGAATCGGCCATGTCCGCGGCCATGTTCTTTTCGTTGTCGCCAAACTTGATGTGGAAGCGCAGCACCGGCACGCCCCAGCGGTCCTTGACCTCCGGATCGAGTTCCACGTAATTCTCGTAGCGCGGCAGCACCTCTCCGAATCCGCCCATGCCGATGAACGCGCCGGCATAATCGCGCACCGTTTTCTTGTAGGCGGAGCCGAAGCCCGGCGTACTATACGCGTTGTCGGGGAACATGCCTGTTCCGCTGCCGCCCTCGAATCCATAGCCGCGCAGGAACTTCGGATTGCGGTCCGTCAGGTTGCGGTAGCGCGCCAGGTAGAAGGAGCCGGGGCGCCCGTCGTCCAGCGTGCGCGGCTTGCCGACCAACTCCTTGTCCAGGCCGTACACGCCCGGCCCCATCAGGTGTTCGCAAAAATTGTGGCCCACGTGGCCGCTGGAGTTGCCGATGCCGTTCGGATACAGACTCGATTTCGACAGCAGCATCAGGCGCGCGGATTCGAGCGTGGAGGCTGCCAGCAGCACGGCGCGGCCCTTCGCCGTGTAGGCCTTGCCCGTATCGGTGTCGATGAACGAGACGCCACTGGCCTTGCCGGTGTTCTTATCGACGGTGACTTCGGAGACCGTGGCATTGGTGCGCAGGGTCAGGTTGCCGGTCTCCATCGCAGGGTAAATCAAGCCGGTGGGGGAATCGAAGGCCGCATGGATATCGCAGCCGCCCACGCGCCGGTCGCAAGCGCCGCGTCCGTAACAGTGGACGCGATACTTGTTGTGCTTCAGTCCGTCGGTAGTGACGCCGGCGCGATAGGGAGTCAGCACGCGGTCCATCTTGGCCAGGCTCGCGCGCAGTTTCACTTCCGCCGGATTCAGGCGGACCGCGCGCTGGAAGAGGCTGTCCGGCAGATATGGCAGGTTCTCCTTGTGGCCCGAAATGCCGAGATAAAGATCCA
>DATNMW010000029.1:0-7013 GCA_035602155.1 Bryobacteraceae bacterium
AAGCAGGCCGCCCGCCGCGCCGCGTGCTGCGTTCTTCCAAACGAAGCTCGTCTGGAACGATTCAAGGCCGAAACAGGCACGCGCCAGGATGTGTTCTGCGTGTGGAACTGTCCATCCAGCCCGGAAGTAGCTCCCCAACGCTCGCCCGCCGACGGCAGTTTTTGGCTTCTTTACCACGGCTCCATCGTGCCGGACAGATTGCCCCTCGCCGCGGTCAATGCTCTGGCCGCTCTGCCGGATCGCGTGAAGCTGCGCGTGATCGGATACGAGACGGTGGGCTGCATCGGCTATGTAGGCCAGCTTCGCGAGCGTGCGGTGCAACTGGGCATCGGCCATCGCCTGGAGATCGTCGGCGCGATGCCCCGCTTCGAACTGATGGAGCGCTGCCAACAGTGCGATGCGGGCTTGGCCTTCATGCCCTTGGTTACGGCGGATGTCAACCATCAGGCCATGACCGGCGCCTCCAACAAGCCCTTCGATTACCTCGCCTGCGGTCTGGCCCTGCTGGTTTCAGGCCTCCCGGACTGGCGCGCTCTCTATGTCGAGCCCGGATACGCCCTCGCCTGCGATCCGCAGGACCCGAACAGCATCGCCCGCTCCGTTCGCCGTCTCCTTGACGATCCCGCTCTGGCACGCTCCATGGGTGAAAGTGGTCGACAGCGCATCCTCAAAGACTGGAACTACGAAACCCGCTTTCAGTCTGTTCTACGGCGTCTTCAATCCCTGCCAGACCGGCTTGCGGACGGATACCCAGCTCACCCCGTCGGGAGCAAACTAACGGATACGCAGTTATGAGCAAGCCCATCGTTATCCTGATCCCGGCGTATCGATGCGCCGACACCATCGCGGAAACGATCGACTCAATACTGAAACAGGGGCCACCGCTCAGCGAGATTCGGGAAGTCGTCGTAGCCGACGATGGATCGCACGATGGCACGTGCGACGTGGCGCGCGCCGCCTGGACAGCCCCGGTTCCCTTGCGCATCCTCGACAGACAATTCAATTGCGGCGAGTACGCCAGCGTCAACAATGCAGTAGAGCAGTTTCCGGCGGACATCGAGTGGTTCCTGATCATGCACGCCGACAACATGGCGAAGGATGGCTGGCTCGCCGCTTTCCTGGATCGCATCGAACACGCCACTGACGACGTTGCACTGATCGGGTCCAGCTATGACTATCTCACCACCGCGGGCAGCATTCGGCCAGGGGAGAACGAGCCGGACGACCGCACAGTCAACGTGCCTGGTACGCGTGCATCGGTGGCAGACACCTTGCGCCGGGGCTGCTGGTGGCACATTTCATCCTGTGCGATTCGAGTCGCCGCTTTTCGGAAAGTGGGGGGCCTGCCCAAAGTGATGCAGCTTGCCGGGGACTGGGATTTCATGCTGCGCGTCCAGGCCGATGGCTGGACCATTGAACACCTTCCGCGCTCGCTGATGGTGTACCGCGAGAATCCGGTCGGCAGCAGCTCACTCATGTTCCGCCATCACCGCGACATTTGGGAAAAGATGATGGTGATCGGTCGCTTTCATTGGGCGTTGAACGGCGGATCGCTAACGCGCCTGCACGCGCAGAACGCCTGGTTTCTCATGCGACGCGTAGTCCGCTGTTTGATCGATTTCGATATAGTGCGGCTGGCATGGGTGTTCCCTGCGCTTGGCTGTGTAGCCGCGTCGTACGTCACCTGCGTTCTGGATCGGGAACGCAAAGCCGGAGTAGCTCCGCAGAGAGTCGCGGAGCAACGGATTGCATAGGATGGAACTTGGACTCCAAGGAGCGCAGGCACGCATTCCCCATCCGCAGTTGTCTGCGACGATACGTGCTCCGTCGCTCGTACTGCGCAAGGTCAGGATGCTTGTGCGGCTGATCTGCTGGAGGACCCTAAGACCAACGGTTAGGCTGTCCTCGGGCATCGTTGTTACGTTGAAAAGTGACTCGGATTGGGAGATTGCCAACGAGATCTTTCTGCAACGGGATTACGATGAGGCGATTGATGAGGCGCTTCTTCGTCCGGAGAGCGTGGAACCCGTCCGCGTGTTGGATTTAGGCGCTAATGTGGGCTTCTTCTCCCTACGCTGCATCGAGCGTTATGTCAACGCCCAGCCACAGGCCCGTTTGGAGCTGACGTTGGTCGAGGGATCGCCGAGCCTATTTGCAGACCTTAAGGAGCGCCTATCCGGGTTCCGCAGCGCGGATGGTATCTCCCTCATCGCCAGGCAAGGCTTGGTCGGCCGCCGCAACGGAAAGGGCATGATCTATTCGTCGCTGTTCCATTCATGCACAAACGCCGTCGTCCGGGAAGGAGGCAAGACCTCCGGAAATATTTTTCTCGGCCGCCACGCTGAGGATTCCGAGTACCTCGACCTAGACGAGCTCGTCCCAACCGAGGGCATTATTGACCTGATCAAATGTGACATCGAGGGTTCCGAGCTGGAGTTTCTCGAAAACTATGTGAGCCTCCTCAGGCGCACGCGGCTGCTGGCAATCGAATTCCATCCGGACCACTGCAGCGCGGGCGCGTGCCACGAGCTACTTGACGAATACGGCTTTATCAAAGTCCGAACCATTAAGAACCACCCCACGCACTCACTAGAGCTCTACGCCAACCGCACCGGAAGCCTTCACCAGAGCGAAGCCTAGCCATGCCCGCCGTTCATCAGCTTGATGTGCCTCCCACGCCGGATCGCCCGGCCATCCATCCTCCGCAAACCCCACAACCCCTAGTGGTCATCGAAACCCATCCCGTGCAATACCACGCGCCCGTCTACCGCGAGTTGCAATCCCGCCACGGCATCCCGGTCACCGCCATCTACGGTTCGGATTTCAGCGTGGCGGGCTATCGCGACCGCGAATTCGGAGCCTCGTTCCGCTGGGATACCGATCTGCTCTCGGGCCACGCCGCCGCGTTCCTCTCCACCGTTGCCGCCGGCGGAGCGCACAGCGCCGAGGGTGTCTCCGCGCGCGGCTTGCAAGCGGCCCTGCGGGCGGCCAAGCCCGCCGCCATCCTGCTCACCGGTTACAGTCCCAGCTTCTATCGCGCCGGCTGGATGGCCGCCTGGCGCGCGCGCCGCCCTCTGCTGCTGCGCGCCGAAACCACCGACCACGCGCACGCTCGGGACACGGCGCGGCAGTTCGCGCGCACCGCCGCGTTGCGCCTCCTGTACCGCTCCTGCGCGCGCCTGTTGTATGTGGGCAGGCGCTCTCACGATCACTTCACGCGCCTGGGCGTCCCTGCGGGCAAGCTGGTGTTCTCGCCCTATTGCGTGGACACCGCCGCCTTCGAACTCACCGAAGAGGCGCGCGCCCGCCGCCGCGCTGCTACCCGCGAACGGCTCGGCATCCGCGAAACCGGGTATCTCATCCTGTTCTCCGGCAAGCTCAGCGAGCGCAAAGCGCCCGGCCTGTTGCTGCGCGCGGCTGGGCTGCTGCCGTCCGAAATTCGCCGCCGGATTACCGTCGCGTTCCTGGGCAGCGGCGAGCTTCAGGCGAAGTTGCAACAACTGGCTGACGGTCCTCCAAGAATCGACACGCGCTTTCTCGGATTCCAGAATCAGACTCAGCTTAGCCCTTACTACCACGCCGCCGACCTGCTGGTGCTGCCCAGCCTGCATTCCGAAACCTGGGGGCTGGTGGTGAATGAAGCCTTGCATCACGGCCTGCCCTGCGTGGTATCGGAAGCTGTGGGCTGCGCGCCCGACTTGATCCAGCCCCGAGTCACCGGCGAGCTCGCCGCTACAGGCTCCGCCGAAAGTCTGGCCGCGGCCATTCTCCGGGCGCTGCCCCTCGTAGGACGCGCCGAAATACGGGAGCGGTGCCGCGCCAGGGTCTCCGGCTACACCGTGGAGCAGGCCGCCCAAGGCATCGCGCAAGCATATTGCGAAGCGGTGAAACCGCAATGAACTCGGAACGCCTGCTGCTGGTCGGCAACCCCGAAGCCGCGCACGTCGGCGCGCACCTGGCCGCGCAGGCGCTCGATATCCCGGTCCGCATGTGCGATTCGCGGCAGGCATTCGACGCTCCCCGCTGGCTCGTCCGGCTGCACTGGAACCTTCTCGGACACAGGCCGGCTCAACTGCGCGCTTTCAGCGAAAGCGTGGTCCAGGCGTGCCGCGATTTCCGCCCCACCCGGCTGCTGTCCACCGGCCTGGCGCCCATCGACAAGAAGGCGCTTCAGTCGATCCGCGATCTGGGTATCGCGCGGCTGAATTTTCTGACGGACGACCCTTGGAATCCGGCCCATCGCGCCGCATGGTTCCTCGATGCGCTGCCGCATTACGATCGTGTCTTTTCGCCGCGCCAATCCAATTTGGACGCGCTGCGTGCGCACGGATGCGGCGATGTCTCGTATCTGCCGTTTGCTTACGCCCCATCGCAGCACTTCTGCGAGCGCGCCGATCCGGCCGAAGAAGCCCGCCTGGCCTCCGATGTGATTTTCGTAGGCGGTGCGGATCGCGACCGGCTGCCGCCGATAGCGGCGCTGATCGCCGCTGGGTTGCGCGTGGCGCTTTACGGCGGCTATTGGAACCGCTATCCGGAAACCAGGGAACACCATCGCGGCCATGCGGATCCGCAAACCATCCGCCAAGCCACCGGTGCAGCCAAGATCGCCCTCTGCCTGGTGCGCCGCGCCAACCGCGACGGGCACGTGATGCGCAGTTTCGAAATTCCAGCCATCGGGGCATGCATGCTGGCCGAGGACACTGCCGAGCATCGTGAAATCTTAGGGCCGGATGGCGAAGCCGTAGTCTACTTCCGCTCGATTGTGGAAATGCTGGACAAATTGTGCTGGCTCCTGGACCGCCCCGCCGAGCGCCAAAGGCTGGCCGCCGCCGCGCTTGCCCACATCGCCGCCGGCCGCCACACATACCACGATCGCCTGGCAGCCATGCTGGACCTCCACACAAAGGACGTGACGGCGCCCACGAGTGCGTGCGCCACATTGTCATGAAGATCGCCATAGCCGTCCACGGCCGCTTTCATGCCTTCGATCTCGCGCGCGAACTGTCCCAGCGGCACGACGTCGCCGTCTTCACCAACTATCCCAAATGGGCCGCCCAGCGCTTCGGCCTCAAACCCGCCCAGGTGCGCAGTTTCACCACGCACGGCATCGCCGCGCGCGCGGCCGCGTGGCTCCGCAACCGCGCCTCGGTCCCATTTCCGGAAGCTGCCGAGCACCGCATCTTCGGCCGGTGGGCCGCCGCCCAAATCGCCAGGGAACAGTGGGACGTGGTGCACTCGTTTAGCGGCGTTTCCGAAGAGATCTTGCACGCCACCAGCGGCGTCGGGAAAGATCGTGCCACTTTGCGCATGATGGTGCGGGGATCGGCGCACATCCGCACGCAAGCGCGGCTTCTGGAAGAGGAGCAGCTTCGCGCGGGCATTCCGCTTGATCGTCCCAGCCCTTGGATCGTCGCGCGGGAAGAGCGCGAGTACGCGCTGGCCGACCGCATCCTGGTGCTTTCGCGGTTCGCTTGGGATAGCTTTGTGGCCCACGGAGTCGACCCCGCCCGACTCACGCTTCTGCCGCTAGGCGCGCGGTTGGAACAATTTCGCCCGTCCACCGGCGTCGTCGATGCGCGTTGCGCACGCATCCTCTCCGGCGCGCCGCTGCGGGTCCTGTTTGTAGGATCGTTATGTTACCGGAAGGGCATGCTGGATATGGACTCCATCCTGCGAAGCCCCGGCCACGAGCGCTTTCAATTTCGATTTGTGGGACCCGTATCGCAGGAAGCCGAAAAGCTGGTGCGTAGCCTTCATCCCCTTGCGGAATTTGTGCCGAAGCAACCGCAGCACGATCTGCCGGCGAGCTACGCCTGGGGCGACTTGTTCGTCTTCCCGACCATCGAGGATGGCTTCGCCGTGGTGCTCGCGCAAGCCGCCGCCGCGGGATTGCCCATCCTCACCACGCCCAATTGCTGCGGTCCGGACTTAATCCGTGAAGGCCAGACCGGCTGGGTGCTCCCCATCCGCAGCCCGCGCGCGTTCGTCGAACGCCTGGATTGGTGCGATGCGCATCGCGCGGAACTGGCCGGCATGGCGCGCCTTATTTACCATCGGTTTCAACCCCGCACCTGGGCCGACGTCGTGTCGGATTTTGAGGCGATCTGCGCCGAAGCCATTGCCCAGCGCCAAGCGCACGAACCAGTCTTCGCACATCAAGCCTAATGGATACCGGCAATTTACCGCAGCTCATCTTGTACTGGGTCGCCCTGATGGCCATCCTGGTGGTGGTGCGCCGCCGCTGGAACATGCCCGGCGTGGGCTTGACCTTCGCCTACCTGCTGAACCTCTCGCTGATTCACCTGGTCGGCGCGGTCATCTACATCCTGCCCGCGTACCAGAATCACGACGCGCGGTTCACCGAACTGGGCTTTCGACAAAGCGTCTACGGTGTCGCGGCATTCGTGGTCGGCGGCTTGGTAATTACCCCCATCCTGATTAAGAAGGGCCTGCTGCCGCGCGCCTCGGGGATGCATCGGCCGGACTCCCGGCTGCCCAAAGCCTATCTCGCCGCCGGCGTGGTCTGTTATCTCCTCATGTCGACCTTCGTGCGGCGCGTGCCCACCGCATCCGCCATCGTCTCCTCCGGCACGCAGCTCGTGGTGGCCGGCTTCGCCCTCTGCTGCTGGCAGGCATGGCGCGCCCGCGATTTCCGCAAGCTCGCGTTTTGGCTCGCGATGTCGCTGTGCATGCCGCTGGTAACTCTGCTGGTCCAGGGGTTCCTGGGTTATGGCGCGGTGGCTGTTCTCACTTTGTTGATCTTTGTCTCCAGCTTGGTGCAGTCCACCTGGAAGGTGTCGCTGGCGGGCGCGCTGGTCGTCTACCTGGGGCTCTCCGTATTTGTCAGTTACATGCGCGACCGCGACGAGATCCGTGCTACCGTCTGGGGCCGGCAGTCGCTGGCCGACCGCGTGGACCGCGTGCTCGATACCGCCACTTCCCCGGACTTGTTCGATCCCAACGACCCGCAGCAACTGCAACGTATCGACGGCCGGTTGAACCAAAATGGCTTG
>DATNMW010000030.1:0-2686 GCA_035602155.1 Bryobacteraceae bacterium
GAGCGTGCAGTATCACTCGGGTAGTACTGCCGTTTCCTATGGCACCCCTTATTATGTCTGCCGAGCCGTGTACAACGGAAGTACTTTTCCGGGAAAGGTAGTGGCGAAGAATTGCAACTTCAGCGCGGCCACCGGAAAGGAGACGCTCGCACCTAACTACGAAGTACTGACGGCTCAATCTGCAGGATACAGCCTTGACTGGCAAAGGTCAGCTTCGCCACCGGCGAATGCTCTCGTCGGGGGAAGGTGGGGTGAGAATCTCTATTTGTGCCAACTCCCATACCAGGGAGGACTTCATCCCGGATGGGCCATTCCCGCACAGAACGGACAGTATGTGTGTTACATCGGATGGGGCGGGCACGACGTTGTTCTTGGGGGATTCGCCTATCTGGTACCCATCCAGGGGCAACGGATCGATTAAGGCGCCGCAGGAGACCGAGCGGCGTGCGGAGCGCAAGCCGGACTTGATTCTCTTCAACCGTTACGTCACCGTAGCTGGTCACGCATCGCGAATCCGCCGAACTGGCCAAGCACCTTAGCCGGCCGCAACAATCGTTCCATTGCGACGGGCGTTTAATGGAGAAGGCCAGCAGGGATTCCCCATCCAGACTATTAATACGCGCTACCAGGCCGTGAGTTCATCCACCCAGACCAACTCGCACGCGCCTTGGCCTTCGTCGGTACGGCTCAATGAGCTACGCCAGATCCAGCCGTCCGCGGATTCCACCAGCACCAGGAAGCCGCGCAGATCGATCAAATTCCCCGGCCGCAAAGACTTTAAACGGGAATCGATTTCGCCCCCGGCCGGGATCATATGCATGTTCGCCACATGCGCGGTGATGTCGGCGTGCGGCGCCGGCCAGTGGCCGGATTTCGGACGCCAGTAGAGCATGCGATAACCGCGGTAAATCTCCAGTTGGTCGAGCACGCGCTGATCGGACATCAGCCGCCAACCGACGCTGAGATCCACGGGCGAGACCTGCGCTTCGCGGCCCAGCCAGTAGCGCTCGGCCATCAGCACGCGCGCCTGCAGGTGGAAATCGGCGAGCGGCGTGATCCGAAAGCCCTTGTAGCGCCAGGGCTTCGCGCGGGCAATCAGGTTCTGCTCGGGCTCATCCACCACCAGCACACCCGGCGGGAGCTTGATCTCGTGAGGAAACCAATCGAAGCCAAACGCCAAAGCCAGCAGCAAGGCGATGCCCAGGTACACCCGCATTTCACCAGTTTATAAGAGCTTGTTTATGGTAGCCCGTTTCTTTCGTCATACTAACTTATGGCGAAACTCAATTTTCCCGGCACGGTGAAGCAGGATCTGACCTTCGCGGGGCGCACGCTCTTGAAGAATCCCGGATTCACCGCCGCCGTGGCCGTATCGGTGGCGCTGGCGATCGCCGCGAATTCCACGGTGTTCGGCATCGTCAACGGGCTGCTGCTGGGCGCGCTGCCGGTGCCGGAACCCTCCCGCCTGGTGAGCCTGAATCAGGGCAACACGTTCTCCTACCCGGACTACGTCGATTACCGCGATCAGACTTCCCAGGTATTCGAGGGCCTCACGGCGCATTTTCCATTCATTCCGGCGAACCTTGCCGGCAGCGTGGGCGGCACCGGCGAGCCAGAGAGAATCTGGGGTCAGGTGGCCGCCGGCAACTACTTCCCGGTGGTCGGAATCAAGCCCGTAATCGGACGCGGATTCACGCCCGAGGAGGATCGCGCGGCAGCCGGCAACCCCGTCGTCGTTCTCAGCAACGGATTGTGGCATCGAAGGTTCGCGGCCGCCCCCGATGCGATTGGGAAGCAAGTCCTGCTCAATGGCCAGAGCTACACTGTCATCGGGGTGATGCCCCCAAGCTTCCATGGCACTGACCGGGCCGTGCTGGCGGATTTCTGGGTGCCGCTCTCGATGCATGCCCAACTCATGCCGGACCTGGCCAAAGAGGGTGGTACCGGGAAGCGCAATAATCACTGGCTGATGCTGGACGGGCGGCTCAAGCCGGGCGTCAGCCGCAGACAAGCGGCCGCCGCATTGAACGTGGTTCAGAGACGCCTCGACGACACCTATCGCAAGGGTGAAAAACTCCGCAACCCGATCCGCCTCGCGGATTCCGGTGGACTCTTCGGCGACGCCAACCGTTTCGCCATCGGCTTCATGGCCGTGCTGGCGGTACTGGTGGCCATGGTGCTTTTAATCGCATGCGCCAACGTAGCCAACCTGATGCTGGCGCGAGCCATTGCGCGGCAGCGCGAGATCGGCATCCGGCTGGCGCTGGGCGCGGGCAGGTGGCGACTGATCCGCCAGTTACTCACCGAGAGCGTGCTGCTTTCGCTGATCGGCGCAGTGGGCGGATTTGCTTTGGCCGCGGCCGCGACCGTCGCAATCTCACGCTTCAGTCTGCCGTTGCCTTTACCCATCCAGTTCGATTTTGCGCCGGACGCGCGGGTGCTCTGGTTCACCGCCGTGCTGGCCGTGGTGACCGGTATCGTATTTGGGCTCGTACCGGCCCTGCGCGCCACGCGCCCCGATCTGGTCGCCGCGCTAAAGCACCAGGCCACGGCCTTCGGCAGCGGGCGCCGCTTCGGCATGCGCAATCTGTTGGTGGTGGTGCAAGTGGCGCTGTCGTTGGTGCTGCTGGCGGGCGCCGGCCTGTTCCTCCGCAGCCTGCAGAAGGCATCGTCCATCGATATCGGA
>DATNMW010000031.1:0-10642 GCA_035602155.1 Bryobacteraceae bacterium
ATGCCGCGCCCTGGTCCGGGGGCGCCCCCGCCAGTTCCGTCCAGGCCGCCACGGTGCGCGGGGCGCCCGGAACCACGGCCTTGCCATTGCGCACCTCGAACATGCCGCCGAAGAAATCCAGCACGTGGGCGTAGGCCTTGAGGCGCGGCATCGGAATGTTCTTGCGGAACTCCTCGGCGGTTTCGCGGTCCAGTTTGGAGATTCCCAGATACAGGCGGCATAAAGCCGGATCGGAAAGCAGCACATCGAGAAAACCGCTGGTCTCCTTTTCCTTCGCGGAGAGCCAATAGTCCGAGCCGAACAGCACCGGCACCCGCGCCGGGTGGTAGTCGTAAGTGAAAGGCCGGTTGGTGCGCAGGGCTTGCTCCAGGGAGGGGAGGGGGAAGCCGGAATCGGTAGTGAGAAAGGCGCGGGTGGCATTGACGGTTTCGAGCACGACTTCGCTGCCGCATCCGCCGCGCATGCGGAAGCCCAGAATGCGCAGCAGCTCGCCGGCATTGGGCGAATCGCAATTATCGAGCTGCACGATTTTGCCGGGGCCTGCCAGTTTTTCGATTTCGCGCGCCTGCGAGAGATAACGATGGACCAGTTTCAGATACTCGGTTTGTTCCAGAGCTTCGTTGCTGTGGGCCGCTTGGAACCCATTGGTGACCACATTGCGCGCCAGCGCGGGCAGCACATCGGCGGCCTGCGCGTCGCCGGAGATGGCCGCCATGCGCCCGAACGACCGTAAAGGCCCGGGTATCTCTACGTACGACTGGTTGTCCGGGTTGTCCGGCGCCGCGGCCGCAAGCGTAAGGCTGCCCCCGGCGTTCTGGTGGATTTCCAGGGACCGAAGGGCGGCGGCGCGGTCGCCTCGCAAGAAGGACAGTTCGGTCATGCGCTGAGCCACGGCGGCGCGCTGCCGGCGATGTTTGGGCTGGTCCAACGCGGCCAGGAGCTTGCTGTAAGCTTCGATGGCGGCCGGATCGGCGTGGTAGTCGAGGAACTCCGCGTATTCCGTTAGCGCGGCGATATCGCCCGGCGCGCCTTGCGCGGCTTGCGCCAACAGCGTCCGCGCTCCCGCGCGATCCCCGGATTCTTCCAGTTGGCGGGCGCGTTCCAAGGTTTCACTTCCCCGGAGGGTCAAAACAAAAACGAGGAGAAATACGATCAAGAAGGACTTCATGGTGGTTCCCGTATCTGTTGGTGCTACTTTACCATGTCCGGCGGGCATGTGGCGACGGATAGTTGCACGGCGTACGGCGGGGATGTAAATTCATCGAATTTCCATACTCCGGATCAGGCCGTTCTCGATCCGATAGACATCTCGGACCATTTGATCCGAGACCAAGCTCCACTGGCGCGTCCAGTAATCGCGCACGCCGCTATGGCCGGAGACCCAGCCGCCTTCCATTCCATTCGGAGGGTTGGGAGTTCAAGTCTTTCCGGGCGTACCGGCCTGGCTGCGCGACAAAACCCTTCAACCGGCGTAACATCGGCCTTGATACGATGAAGGCGCCCGAGATTTTCTCATGACCGTAATCGAGCTTCCCCTTCAGACGGCCGCGCGGATATCGTTCTCGACTTCATTGCTGGAGGTGAACCGCAAACGCGCTCAGCGACTGATGGGCATTCTGGGAATCGAAGCTCTTTATCCGAAACCAAACTTGAGCCGGCCGGCGCCGGGTCACGAGATCTACCCGTACCTGCTGCGTGGCATGTCGATCGAGCGGCCCAATCGCGTCTGGAGTACCGATATTACGTATATTCCGATGCGTGGCGGGTTCCTTTACCTGGTCGCGGTCATGAATTGGTTCAGCCGTTACGCGCTCCGTTGGGAACTGTCCAACACCATGGAGACCGGCTTCTGTCTGGCGGCGATGGAAGCCGCCTTCCGCTTCGGCCAACCCGAGATCTGGAACTCCGATCGGGGTTCCCAATTCACGGCCGCGGATTTTCTGGCGCCCCTGAAAAAACGCGGCGCTGCCTACATCTGCACTCATCTGCCACGAACCGCGTCCGATTGCGTCCAGGATCGCAAGCGGCGTGCCTGCGGCAATTCCGCACGCCCCGGCGACGATGTTGGCGGTTGCGCTCGACTGCGGCGGGATGTTGCTCGCGGTACCGCCGCCAGTAATCGGGATTGTGGGACCGCCATTTCTGAGGGCTGTCCAGACATCCCTGGCGGTATTCCGGGTCAGCCGCGACTTTCCGGCGGTGATAAATCGGCGCGCCGCCGTCTCTGGCATGCAGGTTCGCTGCATACCAACCGCCCAGGTTGATATGACATCACGACGCTGAAGGGGCTGCGCGACCGCGCGATCGTCGCCGTGCTGCTCGGCTGCGCCCTGCGCCGGTCCGAGGTGGCGGCGCCTACGATGAGCCAGGTGCAGCAGCGCGACATGGGTACATGCACGCTATACGCTGCTTCAGCGGGCTGCAATCTTATACAGCCACAGTGCGCCAATCTTCTCCGTAGGCGGCATGCGCTCCCACCACGGCTGGAACGAGAGGCCTAGCGTATTGGCGATAGTCGGGCTTATCACGTTCCAACCCTCGCCGGGAGAGGATACGTCGACTGGCTTGACGCGCGGCAGACCGTAAAAGCGCCTGATGGAATCTTCGGTGGGCAGCGTAAGCGGCTCGATCAGCATGACGGATACCTCTTGCGCGCCCAACTGCTGCAGGCGCCGGCCCAGCCGCTTGGTGTCCTGCCCCCAATCGAGATTGGAGTCCACCAGGATGCGGGCCGGTCGGCGCCCGGCGAACTCGTTGAAGTACGAGAGATAATCCGGATGGCAGACGACCCCCGCTATGGCCATCCATAATACAACGCCGATCGCCACCGTCTGGCGCACCCCGTGGTTCTGGGCACGCGCCAGCAAGCGATCCAGTCCAACCGCGGCGACGATAGCAAACCCGATGTAGACGGGCAGGATGTGTCGCACCCCTATGTCTAAGTTGCCGGCCATGGCCGGAAGCAGGGTTCCAAGGGAAAATGCCAGAGGCAGCCGATACGCCGCGACCGAGAACTTCGTGAAGCAGGCGTAACTTCCAAAAGCCAATAGGACCAGGAACGCAATCGGCGTCTTGACGGCCAGCACGACGGGGAAGTAATACCACCAGCCCTTGACGCTGTAATGGCCCAACAGATAGCTGGGGTGGCCCCGCCGGTTGTGAGCCAGCGCCATCTGGATGCCGTCGAAGAACTCCGGTGCAGGGAGCCTGAGGTTCCACGCGGGAACCTTCCCGAATGAGAACCAATATCCGGCCCAAATAACCAGCCCACCCACGATCACGGCGAAAGCGAAGGTCGCGGCGCGCTCCCGGACAAGCGCCGCCAGTTCTCGCAATGGGGGCCGCTCTGCCGCTAAATAGAAAAATAGGGCGAGCATGGCCGCTGCCGGAAGATAGAGCAAGGCAGTGAACTTGGAGAGCACAGCCAGCGCCACGGCCACGCCCAGCAGAGCGCCGCGCTTCCATCTTGAAGATGCCGGCGACTCGGCCCACCGGATCAGGGCCAGAAACGCCGCGCCCAGGCAGGCGGCCAAGGCCATATCCGTGGACGCCAGGCCCGCGTGGGCGAGTACCGGCGGCAACAACGTCAACAACGCCAATGCCAGCGGCGCCACCGGTCCCGCAAAATGACGCCGGCACCAAATGTAGACAACGCCACATGCCAGCCAGAAGAAGGGCAGAATCCCGAGGCGCATCAGGGCCAAGGTGCGATTCGGGCGGGGAGACTGGAGAATCACATTCCTGCCCTCCAGGTTGTACTCCGGTCCGCCCAGAGGCCGAACCCCGGCCAGATAGGGCGTTAGGGCAACGGCGGCCCGCGCCAGCGGCGGCTGCTCAGTCAAATATCGATAAACGTGCTTGCTCAGATATTCAAGTCCGCAAGCGAGTTGGCCCGGTTCGTCGATCGTAAAACTGAAAACCTTATAGGTAGCAGCAATGCGGATGGAGGCTATCGCGATCAAGCCAGCCGCCAACGCCAGAGAACGTCTTTCCAGAAATTTGCCGACGCCGCCCACCGCGCAACCAAGGTCAATGGCCGGTATAAACGTGGGATACCATGAGAGCTGTCGTGCCGCCCGATCCGTTCCACGGATCCGTCACGTTGTTGGAGACAAGGCCGGTATCCAAGTAGCTTGCGGCGGTCGGAGGCTGGCTGTAAAGTTGCTGGGTCGGAAAATTCTGAAAATTCGTGGTTCCCTGGGTTAGGCGCGCGTAGTTGGTGGACGTAATGGTGCTTGTGATCCCCGACACGGAACTGCACGACCTCCACGTCGGAATTCGTCGGGCCGGGTCCGGGTTGGGTTGGCTAGTGGTGCCCGGATAGTCCAGGGGATCGGCAACGCACTGCCACACGATCTTGCCGTCGTAGGGATCCACGATCTGCGCGGCTATCTGGTAGTCGTCGGTATCCGGAGCGGGCGCGGCTGTGTTCTGGAAAATCCAGGATTGATAATACCACCACGGGTTGGGAAAGCCCGTGTCGCTGTCTGGGCCCAGGCTGAAGAACACCGCCGCTCCGCAGCCGAGGTCATAATCCGCAGCGACGGGCTGGCCGGTGAAACAAGCCATCGTGCCATTGGCTGGGGAATTTGGAAGAGTGCTCCCGTCGTAGGGGCAATTGTTATTAATCCCGAAGTAGAATTCGATAACCTCCCCGTACGACCCAACGATGCCACCGATCGGGTCCGAAACGCCACTTGGATTGTAATTGTACGCGTAGGAGAAGCCGTACTCCGTGGTGCCGGCAAAACACTTGTTGCTGCTGTAGAACATTGCCCCTACCTGGTTGAAGTATCCCTGTGGTGGATATCCGGAGTAGCTGACGCCGGGATCCAGGTAAGTCCCATTGCTAAACTCGGCGAGGTACTGGACCCCCGGAATGTCTCCGCCGGGTAGTACATGTTCGCCATGGCTCCGCCACCCCGTTCGACCGTGCTTCCGACCGGCACAATACCCCACCCGTTGTTGTACTCGTACCAGGTCGGCGGCGAGTCGTAGGACTCGTTCCATTCGCAGCCGAGCGCATCTGCAACAGTGCCCGATTGGGTTCCGAGGAACTGAAAATTGTAAACGGGCTCTGTTCCGTTCAGGTTTACCTGGCCGTTTCCGGGCCCGTAGGCAAAATACTTCCAGAGCGGATTGGTAGTCCACGAGGGCTGATCCGGGAGCGATGAAAGCTGCCCGAAAGCGTGTCCCGCGAGCACCAGGCCAAGGATTATAACGGACGCGGCAACCCGCGTCGCGTTGCTTCGGAGATCGATTCGTGTCATATTCCTTCCTTTCAGGCCCGAGCCCTGGTATTCGCGTCATCGAAAAGTGAAACGAACGTCCGATCCGTCTATCGCAAGGAGCCGGCCGTTCCCCTCCCGGTGCATGGGTGTTATGGCGCGTCCGCGCCAAGGGCCCCCTGGGAGAGTTTCCTGATTTAGAAATGGCAGGACTCTTCTGCGCGGTACCCCTAACTTGACGCTGTATGGCAATCGCGCTATTGCGGACATTCCACTATGCTCCGATGCGCACGGCACCGTTTCTCGAGGCACGAGCCTCTGTAGGATATCATGGCGCCGGTATGTAAACAAGGGTCCCTAAAGGGTCCCCAAAAGGGTCCCCAAAAGGGTCTCTAAGGGAGTTCTCGCGGAAGCTTCCGGGCCTTTTCTCACCCGTTATCTGAGTGAAGGGGAGGGTGGAACTCGTAAGCTGCTGATTTGAAGTCGCTTGGATGCCTCGACGTCCAGCCGGGCACGCTGGCATTCAGGCCTGGCTATGCGGGTGCCCGAAGGTGCGACTCAATCAACCGACGCCTTCTTCGCTACTTCCCTCAGATCCAGATTGCGAACCAGGCGGTGCAGATAGTTCGGATGAACGCCCAGCAGTTTCGCCGCTTCGGTAAAACTGCCGCCCGCCCGCCCCAATGCCGCGAGGATGGCGCGTTTCTTTTCCTCCCGCACCGTGCTGTGATATCCACCGCCAGCCTCAAACCGTTCCGTGCCGTGGACCCGGCGACATTACCCGGCGTAAATCCGCATCCATTGTCGTCAACACTAAGCGCCAGGTGCCGGCCATCCCGCTTGATTCGAATGCGGGCTTCGCTCGCGCTCGAATGCTTCACCACATTATTCAGGCACTCCTGCACAATTCTATAAAAGTTGATCCGCAATTCCTCCTCAAATACATCGTCTATGTTATCCAACCCCGAAGAGAATCGAACCCCGGAGGCGGCCGAAACGCTCCTGACAATTCCTTCGATTCGCCTTGGTCAGGCCCAGCCGGTCCAATTGAAACGGCCGAAGATTATATGCAATCTCGCGCGTTTCATTGATGGCTACCGACGTTTCGGCGGAGATCTCTTCAATCTGCGCCAGTTTCCCGCTGGTATCCTGCGCGCCCTGCGCGCGCAACAAAAACAGCGCCAGGTTTTTAATCACCACCAGCCGTTGCCCCAGGCTATCATGCAACTCCGCCGCAATGCGCTTGCGCTCGTTTTCCTGCGAGGCGATCAACTGGCGCGAGAAGGCTTGCTGCACGGCTTGCTCGCGCTCGAGTTGCGCCACGCGGTAGCGCCACGCGGCCCATACAAGCGCGGCCCGCGCCCTGGACAATGTCTTCATCGAACGACTGTGGCGCAGTTTGAAGTACGAGCTCAGCTATCCCGGCGACTTCGCCAGTGGGGCCGAGTTGTATCCGGCGTGGATCGCTACTTCCGTTTCTACAATTTTCGGCGCCCGCACCAGGCGCTCGGCTATCGCATGCCGGCAGATCTGTACCCGCGGGGCCGCAGAGGATAAGGGCGTCGCTGTGATGGGGGGCTTTGCCCCCCAAGCCCCCCAGGATTTATCGCTTTTTCTGCCAGAATGGATGATTTTTCCTTTGCCCGCTTTACGAGCCTGTCTTATAATAGGAGGGCTTGATAGGAGGATAGGGCAACGCAGGGATGCGACCCGAGCGCCGATTCAAGCCCGGAATGGATGGCGGCCTTCGGGCCGCCTCTTGGTTACCCCGCCGTACCATCTAAGCGACGGCCAAAATTTGTCCGAACTTTGGGGTCCACCTCAAGCATCGCCGTTTCGCCGAATCGTAAAGGCCCGTGGTCTTCGCGTTCGCGTGCCCCGCCATACGTTGCGCGATCTCGATACCGCCGCCATTCGTCAGGTAATCGGGAATCCCCGTGGCGCGGTAGGTATGGCGCCCTATCGCCGTCTGAATACCAGACGCTTAAGCACGGCAGCGGATCATGCGCCGAGCGTCTACCGGCGACAGGGGACCGTCCGCAAGATCCTTTGCCCTGCAGCTTGCCGCTGTCCTGTAGCTTGCCGGGCGGAACAGATTGATTCTAAGGCGATTGACTCACGTAAGGTCTTGCCCAAGAAGTTATTTAACTATAGTTTAATAAATTTTAGAAATCGCGCATAATTATCTGTGGTAAACTGGCGCGTATGAGGCCATTCGGTTTCTCCCTGATCGCAATCGCCGCAATGGCCGTCGTGTTTGCGCCGCACGCCAGTCCGCAAGGCGAGACCACCAGCGCCATCGCCGGGCAGGTCGCCGACCCGTCCGGTGCCGCTCTGTCAGGCGCAATTGTCCGGCTTAAGGGCGTCGGCAACGGCATCGAGCGCACCGTCCGCACCGCCGATTCCGGCCGTTTCAGCTTCGCCCAATTGAAGCCCGGCACGTACGCCGTGGAGGCATACGCGCCCGGATTCGAACGGCAGCGCAAGCCGTCGATCGTCGCCGCCGTCGGCCAGACCCAAACCATAGATTTTGTACTGCCGCTGTCCGCCGCGATCGAGAACGTCGTGGTTACCACGGACGCGCCGCTCATCAACACCGAAAATGCCAACACCGCAACCACGCTAGGGTCGGAATCCATCGCCAACCTTCCGAACCCGGGTTCGGATCTTACGTATCCTGTGCAGTTCGCTCCCGGGGCGCTGATCAACACCGCGGGCAGCAGCAACGATTTCGTAGGCGCGCAGAACGGCTATGGCAATGTGCAGTTCAATGGCTTGCCGGCGCTATCCAACGCCTATATCGTCGATGGCCTGGAAACCAACGATCCCCTGACCAACCTGAACAGCGGCCTGTCGACGAACCTGGTGCTGGGCTTGAACTCCATTTCCGAAGTTACCGTCAACACCACTTCTTATGCGGTGGACCAAGGCCGCTACGGCGCTTCGCAGATCACTTACATCACTAAGTCGGGCACTAATGTTTTCCATGGCAACCTGTATGAGGTGTGGAACGGCTCGAAGCTCAACGCCGCCGACTTTTTCACCAACGCCACGCCCGGCAATCAAAAGCCGCGCTCCACGGTGAACCATTTCGGCGGAAGCCTGGGCGGTCCCGTGCGGCGCAACCGGCTGTTCCTCTTCACGGACTTCGAGCAGTTGCGTATCGCCCTGCCCATCGTGACCCCGGTCACGGTGCCCAGCGCGCCGTTCGCCGGCTACGTGCTTGCCGCACTGCCGCGTGGCGGCGTGGATAGCGTGACCGGCGCCGCCTATCCGGCCGAGCCGCAACTGGTTCCGTTCTATAGCAACTTGTTTTCGTTGTATGGCGGCGCCCGCGGAACGCCGCTGGCCGTGCTGGGCTGTCCCTTCGATACAAACGGGTCTCCGGCCGCCGGTGCGCCTCCCGATGGAAATGGTTGCGCCCTGCGGCGCAGCGTTTCGCAGTCGAGCGGCGATCACGAACAGGTGGTCACCACGCGCCTGGACTACAATATCGACGCGGCCAACACCACGTGGTATCGCTTCCAATCGGATACCGGCCTGCAAGCCGCCTATACCGACCCGATCGATCCGCTGTTCAACGCCATTTCCTCGCAGCCGCTCTACTCCTTCGCGGCCGGCTACACGCACATCTTCAATGCGCAACTGGTGAATTACTTCAATCCCGCGTTCTCCTGGTACGAGAGCCTGTTCGGTCCGGCGGATTTCGGCAAAACTCTGGCTGCGTTTCCGATTGTTCTGGAAGGCACCGGCTCCAACGCGCCCTTCACCGCCCTGGGCGGCCTGGACGATAACTGGGTGCAAGGCCGCCGCGCCACGCGCTTTCACGTCAACGACAGTCTCTCCTACGCCACCGGCCGCCACGACTTCCGGTTTGGCATCAGCTCGCGGCGGCTGCGCATCAACGATTTCGATTTCGGTACTTACACCACGCCGCTGGTCACTTATACGACACTCCCGCAATTCATCTATGGCGTGGCTTCCACCACCACACGGAGCTTTCCGCTCGCGGCCTCGCAGCCGTTCAACTATCTGAACGCCGACCTATACGCGCAGGACTCGGTCAAGCTGGCCGCCAAACTGAACTGGACGATTGGGGTACGCATGGCGCACAATTCCAATCCGGAGAACCCGCACGCGGTGATCGCGCGGCTGCCGGGATCGTTCGGATCGCTGCCGCATGACGTCGATCAACCCCTCAGCGCGGCGATCGAAACCGGCCTGACGCACCTGTTCCCGGCAACCTCCTGGGCGCTGTGGCAGCCGCGCACGGCCATCGCCTGGCAGTTCGCCCCGGGATTCGTACTGCGCACCGGCTTCGGCGTCTTCTCCGATATCTTGCCCGGAAGCGTGGCCGATCTCGTCGGCGCTAATCCGCCCTACGTGAACACATTTCAGGGCGGCCTGCTGGGCTCGGCGGGCGGCGTGGCGATCGCCCCCGGGGTACCCGGCAGCGCCATCGACTCCACTGTCGCCGCCAACCAGGCTTTCCTGCGCGGATTCCAGCAGGGCGAGCTGTCGTGCGCGGCGCAGGCTAACCCGGCGCAATGCCTGCCGCCGGTATCTTTGAACGCCGTCCCCGATGGGCGTCTGCGCGCGCCTTACTTTCTGCAGTGGAGTTTCGGCATCGAGCATCAGCTTGGCAACTCAGCCAGCGTGCGCGCGCAGTATGTAGGCACACGCGCCATCGATCTGCCCTACCAGACGGAGGTCAATGGCTACCAGACCGTGTGCCCGGGTTGCTTCGCCCCGTTCCCTTACGGCCAGCCGCCCGACCCGCGGTTTGCCGCCGTGAATCAGCTTGCGACCGGCGCCAACAGTCACTACAACGGACTGCAACTGACCGCCGAGAAACGGTTGGCGCACGGCCTGGAGCTGCACGCGAACTACACCTTGAGTCACTGTCTGGACACCGTTTCGAATGGCGGCTTCCTTTCGTTTTCGTCGACTGGCATTCTCTCTCCGCTGCCGGGCGAACTGGGGCGGCAGTACGGCGACTGCGATTACGACGTTCGACACAACTTCAACGCATCCTATGTTTACGAGATCCCCTTCAAAACGAATCGGGCGCGGCTTAAGGCCCTGGTGGAAGGGTGGCAGGTTTCCGGCACGGCATTCGTGCACAGCGGCCTTCCATTCACGGTCCTGAGCGCGCCCTATGGCGCAAATGGCCACGGCATCGTACAGGGCGGCGGGCCGCAATTTGCGAGCCGGGTTCCCGGCGTGCCGCTATACGCCAAGGGCCCGGTGGCCGGAGTGACTCAGCCGGGCACAGTCCAGTGGCTCAATCCGAACGCGTTCGTCTCCGCGGTCGACCCCAGCACGGGCGCCTGCAATGGCGGGGACAACGCGCAGAATTGCCAGTTCGGCAACCTCGGTCGGAACGCGTTGCGCGGTCCCGATTTTTTATGGGG
>DATNMW010000032.1:0-14275 GCA_035602155.1 Bryobacteraceae bacterium
CTGCAGCAGCATGGTCTTGCCGGTGCGCGGCGGCGACACGATCAACCCGCGCTGGCCCTTGCCGATAGGCGTGAGCAGGTCCATGACGCGGCCGGAGAAGTTGTCGCGCGCCGTTTCCAGTTTGATGCGCTCATTGGGATAGAGCGGCGTCAGGTTGTCGAAGAAGATTTTGTTGCGGGCTTCCTCGGGCGGCTCGAAGTTGATGGCATCGACTTTGATGAGCGCGAAGTAGCGTTCGCCTTCCTTCGGCGGCCGGATCTGGCCGGAGATGGTGTCGCCGGTGCGCAAATCGAAGCGGCGAATCTGCGAGGGCGACACATAGACGTCGTCGGGGCCGGGCAGATAGTTGTACTCGGGCGCGCGCAGGAAGCCGAAGCCGTCCGGCAGGCATTCGAGCACACCTTCGGAGAAGATCAAGCCGCTCTTCTCGGCTTGCGTCTGCAGGATCTTGAAGATCAACTCCTGCTTGCGCAGCCCGGCGGCGCCGGCCACGTTCATATCCTTGGCCACCTGGTTGAGCCTTTGGATGCTCATGTCCTTCAATTCCACGAGGTCCAACGTGGGGGAGCCGTTCTTCGCTTGGGCGGGCGGCTTGTTGCGGCGGTGCCCCCCGTGCTGGTGGCCGCCCGAAGGAGCTTGCTGCTCCGCAGTGGTTTGCGGCCGCGGCTCCTGGCCTGGAGCGCCGTCTCCTGCCTGATGGGGCGCGGCGTTTGTCGGCCCATTTTCGCGGGCAGACCGTTCGGGCGGGCGCTCGGACGGCTTGTCCTGTTCTTCTTGCGGTGTGGTAGTGTTTACCGCGTCTGGAGTGTTTTCGTTATCACTTGCCAAATTTCCCTCGCTCCCCGGCCCGTGGAGGCCGAGAACGGCAGCGGTTCGACGTTTTCCTTGCGGATTGACGCGAGACCCTGCCATTGTTCCGATTGATTCAACTTATCTGTCTTTGTGGCGATCACCTGGTACCGCCGGTTGTGAAGCTCGAGCCATTGCTTGAGTTGCAAGTCGCGATCCATCCAGCCCCTGCGGGCGTCCAGGATCAGAAGAGAAAGATCCAAAGTCTGTCTGTTCAACAGGTAGCTCTCGATCAGCTCCTGCCATTGCCCGGCAAGCTCTTTGGAAACCCGCGTGTAGCCATAACCGGGGAGATCGACGAAATACAGCGATCCTTTAATTCGGTAAAAGTTGAGCGTTTGCGTGCGACCCGGAGTGCTACTGGTGAAAGCCAGCCCTTTGCGCCCACCTTTGTACCCAAGCAGGGCGTTAATCAAGCTGGACTTCCCTACGTTACTTCTCCCTAAAAAGGCGATTTCGGGCAGGCCGTCAGAGGGGAACTGTTCCGGCTTGGCCGAAGATGTAACAAAAGTGCTGTCAATTACCAAATCTCACCGGCGGCAGACCACATCAAACGATGGTCTGCCCCACTGCGTAACAACTAGTGCGCGACAACTTCTTCCGGCTGGGCGGCGACTTCCACACCCGGCGGCATGGGTAACGCCACAATCTCCCGCTCCAATGCGATCTTAAGAACCTCGTCCATCGACTCGACGAAATGGATCTTCATCTCGTTGCGAATATTTTCCGGAATCTCCGGCAGATCCTTCTTATTGTCCAGGGGAACGATGGCCTCCGTTATCCCGTGGCGGTGGGCCGCCAGCAGCTTCTCCTTCAAGCCGCCGATGCCCAAGACCTTGCCCCGGAGGGTAATTTCGCCCGTCATGGCCACATCGCCGCGCACGGGAATCCTAGTCAGAGCGCTGCAAATCGTAGTTGCCATGGTGATACCGGCCGAGGGTCCATCCTTGGGGATGGCGCCTTCGGGGATGTGCACGTGCACATCCAGATTCCGGTAGAAATCCCTCGGAAGCCCGAATTGATAGGCCCTGGAGCGGATGTAGCTCATGGCTGCCTGCGCGGACTCTTGCATCACCTCGCCCAGCTTGCCGGTTATGGTCAGCTTCCCCTTCCCTTCCATCAGGGTGGCCTCCGTAGTCAGGATCTGGCCGCCGACTTCGGTCCAAGCCAAACCCACGGCAGCCCCGATCTCGTTCTTCTTTTCCGCCACCAGATCCCGGAAGCGGTGCGGCCCCAACAGATCCGGCAGGTTGGCGCCGCTGATTACGATCTTTTCGGCGCGCTTCTCCTTGGCGCTTTGCGCGTTGACTACTTTGCGCGCCATCTTGCGGCAGACGTTGCCGATTTCCCGCTCCAGGTTCCGGACGCCGGCCTCTCGCGAGTAGTATTGAATCAGCCCCTGCAGCCCTTCGTCTGAAAACTCGATATCGTCACCCGACAATCCGGTCTGCTCCATCTGTTTGCGGACCAGGAACCGCTTAGCGATCTCCAGCTTCTCATACTCAGTGTAGCCGGAAAGCCGGATGACCTCCATCCGGTCCTGCAAGGCGGGCGGAATCGTATGCAGAACGTTGGCCGTCGCGATGAAGAAGACCTGACTCAGATCATACTCCACATCCAGATAGTGGTCAACAAACATAAAATTCTGCTCGGGATCCAGTACTTCGAGCAGGGCGGCGGAAGGATCGCCGCGGAAGTCCATCGACATCTTTTCCACTTCGTCCAGCATGAAGACGGGATTCCGGGTGCCGGCCTTCTTCATCATCTGGATGACTTGGCCGGGTAACGCGCCGATATAGGTGCGGCGGTGGCCGCGTATCTCAGCCTCATCCCGGACGCCGCCCAGCGACATGCGCACGAACTTGCGGCCGGTGGCCTTGGCGATGGACATACCCAGCGAGGTCTTGCCCACGCCGGGAGGGCCGACAAAACAGAGGATGGAACCTTTGGGGTTCTTGACCAGGCGGCGCACCGCCAGGAATTCAAGGATGCGCTCTTTGATTTTTTCCAGACCGTAGTGGTCGGATTCCAGCACGCCCTCGGCGAACCGCAGATCGCGGATTTCCTTGGATTTCTTCTTCCACGGCACCGCCAGCAGCCAGTCGAGATAGTTGCGCGAGACGGTCGATTCGGCGGACATGGGCGGCATATTCTCCAGCCGCTTCAACTCCGCCATGGCCTTATCGAGCGCGTCCTTGGTCATGCCGGCCGTCTCGATGCGCTTTTTCAGTTCGTCGATTTCGCTCTTTTCGCCGCGGCCGAGTTCCTTCTGGATGGCCTTGATCTTCTCGTTGAGGTAATACTCTTTCTGGGCCTTCTCCATCTGGCGCTTGACGCGGCCCTGAATGGTGCGGTCCACGTTCAGCTTTTCGATCTCGATGTCCAGCATCTCCGCCACGCGGGTCAGCCGGTCCACGGGATCGAAGATTTCGAGCAGCTCCTGCTTTTCCTCAATGGTCAACTGCAGATTAGCGCCCACCGTGTCCGCCAGTTTGCCCGCGTCGTCCACGCGGATGGCGGCAATCATGGTTTCGTAGTTCAGGTTCTGGCTCAGCTTGACGTATTGCTCAAACAGCGTGGTGACGCGGCTGGTCAGCGCGTCCAGTTGCGGACCGGCTTCCACCTTGAAGTTGAAGGTGCGCACCACGGCCCGAAAGAATCCTTCGTCGTCGGTGATGGAAAAAACCTTGGCCCGCTCCACGCCTTCGACCAGGACCTTGATATTCCCGTCCGGCAGCTTCAGGCTCTGCACGATGTTCACCACCGTGCCCACGGTGTAAATCTCATTCGGCTTGGGCTCGTCGATGGAGGCGTCGTGCTGGGTGGCCAGGAAGATCTTCTTGTCTCCGGCCATGGCCTCTTCAAGCGCCCGCACACTGGATTCGCGGCCCACTACGAAGGGCGTCATCATGTACGGGAAGATCACCACATCCCGAATCGGCATCATCGGCAAACGTTTTGTATCCGATTTTTCCTTTAAAGTAAGCATGTTTCTCCGAAAGGGTTCACCACCGGCTCCCCGTGGCCGGTTGGGCAGGCTTGGCGCAAAAACGCACTGGTTGGCTTAGCCGGCCTTTTCTAATATTGTAAGGCTGATTTTCTGGGAAAGCACCATCTCTTTGGTGACCAGGAACTCTTTCACCTTCTTATACGACGGGAGATAGTACATCAGATCCAGCATCAAGTCTTCGAGGATCATACGGAGGCCGCGCGCTCCCACCTTCCGTTCCAGGGCCAAATCGGCGATCGCCTCCAGAGCGTCGTCGCTGAACTTCAGCCGCACATTCTCAAATTCAAACAGCTTCTGATACTGCTTCACGATGGCATTCTTGGGCCGGGTCAGGATCTGCACCAGGGAGTCCTTGTCCAGCTCCTCGAGGACCGCGTTCACCGGCAATCTTCCGATAAACTCCGGGATGAACCCGAACTTGATCAAATCCTGAGGCTGCGCCTGGGCCAGCAGATTGATATCCCGATGGCCGGCGATATCGATCGTCTTGCTGTTCTTCTCTTCTTCGGGCAGGAACCCCATGGACTTCTTGCCTACGCGCCGCCCGATCACCTTCTCCAACCCGACGAAAGCGCCACCGCAGATGAACAGGATATTGGTGGTGTCTACCGGCGTGAATTCCTGGTGCGGATGTTTGCGCCCGCCCTGCGGCGGGACGTTGGCAATGGTGCCCTCCAGGATCTTCAGCAGCGCCTGCTGCACACCCTCGCCTGACACATCGCGGGTGATGGATGGGTTTTCATCCTTGCGGCAGATCTTGTCGATCTCGTCAATATATATAATACCCTGCTGGCACCGCTGGACGTCACCATCGGCGGCCTGCAAGAGTTTGAGGATGATGTTTTCGACGTCCTCGCCCACGTAGCCGGCCTCGGTCAGGGTGGTGGCGTCCACGATGGCGAACGGAACGTCCAGGATGCGGGCCAGGGTCTGCGCCATGAGGGTCTTGCCGGTCCCGGTGGGGCCGATCAGCAAGATGTTGGATTTGGAAAGCTCCACGTCGGAGTTCCGCATCCGGTTCATGTGGATGCGCTTGCAATGGTTGTAGACCGCCACAGCAAGCTTC
The DNA here is from genome assembly GCA_035602155.1 of Bryobacteraceae bacterium. Lineage (GTDB taxonomy): Bacteria > Acidobacteriota > Terriglobia > Bryobacterales > Bryobacteraceae > Bog-159. Next base: position 4,926 of record DATNMW010000032.1, read on the forward strand.
TTCTTGGTGGCTTCCTGGCCGATGACGTACTGGTCCAGGTGTTCCTTTACTTCCAACGGCTTCGGGATCTTGTGCGGCATCCCGGTGGGCTGGTCGACTTTGTCGTCGTCCAAGATCGAGTTGCACACCGCGATGCATTCATCGCATATGTACGCTCGCGGGTAATCGCTGGGGGATGAGATGAGCTTCCCGACTACATCTTGGCTTTTATGGCAGAACGAACATCGCAGGGCCTCATCGGATCCGGCACGCTTCACGCAGTCGCCTCCTCAACCCCCGGGCGGATGCACCCAAGGAATGCGCTTCTCCCCTACGGCCTAGGGGTAGAAGAACGGGTTCAATTCCATTATCGCCTGAATGCGGTGCTTTAAGCAATGTGGCCGTTGGCTGGAAAAAGTACTGGCGGGTTCAGGCTGGGCAGCCCGTCGGCCGCCGAAAACGCCAAAGAAGCCTACTGGTTCTTCTTCAACCACTCCCTGAACGACAATAGCCGCGGCAGCGATTCCTTGTCCTTCTGGCGATTTGCCGCCTGTTTGCTCCCTATGATGTCATCGATATTCGCGATTGGCAGACCGTGCCTCTCGACGCGCCGCTGCCACGCATGTTCGAATCGTTCGATGCCATCGGGCGAGAAGATCAAGTCCAAATCGAAGGGGCCGTTTCTGAGCTGAACGAAATCCTTGCCCTGCCGAACCTCCTGTTGTTCCTGCCCGGTCAGCCGGAAACCCAGTTCCAGAAGGGCGCCAACCAGTCTGCCGCAGTTCGCGGACTGCTTCTCCACATAAAGATCCACATCCTGGGTGGTATCCGAATATCCCAACAGGATGGCCCCGGATCTTCCGAAGAACAGGTATTTTATGCCGTGATCCTGGAAGACCCCGCCAAGTTCCTGAGCGTTCTTGAATTCAAAGATCGCCATGTGAACGCTTACCCGCGGTTAAAGCCGAGCCAGTCGGGCAGGTGATCGTTACACCACTGGCGATACTCTTCCATGCTGTCGAACGAGCGATACTCGGCGTCATCCAAAACGGGCTTATACGTTTTGATGAACGAATTTCGGATATGCTGCTCTATCGGCCGCTTAGCCGCCGCCTTAAAATCTTCCCAATCCGGCGGATCTGGTTCGATCATATGCATGGATGTTCATAGTCGTGACTTGGCCGACTGAATACCTGGCCGCCAACGCCATTCTACACCCTGGGAACCATGGCCGCATGGCAGCGAACACGTCGATCCTCCGATATTAGACTTGTAACCCGCCCGCGGCGTTCAGCGCCCCATAGAAATCGGGCCGTTCCGGCCCATCGACTGGCGGTGAGCGATGCGAGCGTTGGCGGTTCCAGCCGTGTGTTTGGCGGTGTTGGTGGGACCTTGCCTGATGTTCGCGACGCAGTTTATAGGCTCGGTAAGGGCCGCCGACCAGTGGGTTCCCGGAGCTACGGTCACCGCCACTCAGGGCGGGGCCAAAGCGGTGGCATACACCGACGATGCCGGCCGTTACACCTTGGATCTGGCGCCCGGCGTCTGGAATATCGAGGTGGAGATGTTCGGATTTACGACGGTGCAGGAGCAGGTCGCCATCGGCGGGCAACCTGTCGTTAAGCATTGGACTCTGGAAATGCCGCGCATTGGGCAAGCGTCCGGCCGCTCGGCTGGATCGGGCAGGCCGCACGGCGGGGGTCCACGCGGCGGTCCCCGCACTGGGCCAGGCAACGGCCAACCCGCCGGGCCGAATCCCGCGCCCGGCCCCGGGTTTCAGAATGCCCGGGTCAAAGCGACCGACGATGGCCAACAGGCGCTGGCCGATGCGGCCGCTAACGCGGCATCCGTCGATTTGTCCGCCGGTTTGAGCACAGATGCCGAGGATACCCTGCTCGTGAACGGCAGCACCAGCGGCGGCCTGGCTCAATCCAGCGACGACGAGGCCAGGCGGGAGCGCATGGCTGGGGCAAATGGCGCGGGCGCCGCCAATGGCGGGCCCTTGGGTGGCGGGCCGGGCGGCATCCAGACCTTGGGCCTTCCCCCGGGCATGAGCGCTCCAGGCAGCGATGCGCTCGGCTTGGGCGGTTTCGGAGCCAGCGGTATCAACGGCGGCTTCGGTCAGGGTCCCGCTGGCGGCAGCCAAAGTCCCGGCGGCGGAGGTGGCGGCGCGGGCTTCGGCGGTGGAAGAGGCGGTGGCGGCGGACGCGGATTTGGAGGCGGCGGGGCCGGCGGCGGCAATCGCAACAACAACAGGCGCGGTCCTTACAACGGCCAATACGCCAGTTTCGGCAACCGCCGGCGCAGCCAGCCCACTTACACCGGCTCGGTGTTTATGCGGCTTCAAAATTCCGCCCTGAACGCCGCGCCTTATTCGCTCAACGGGCGCGCCGAACCGAGGCCATCTTATGCCGTGGGCAACTTTGGCCTGAACGTGGGCGGTCCGCTCAATATTCCCAAGATCCTGCATTACCCGCGCGCCTCTTTCTACCTGACTTACCAGGGCACCTTGAGCCGCAATCCATATAGCCAGCAGTCGTCGGTCCCGACGCTCGCGGAACGCGACGGCGATTTCTCGCAAACGATGGTGAACAACGCGCCAGTGACCGTCTTCGATCCGACCACGCATGCGCCGTTTCCCAATGATGTGATCCCGGCTACGCGAATCGCAACCGCTTCGGCCGGATTATTGCAGTACTTCCCACTGCCCACTTACACGGGCCTGGTGCAGAACTACGCGCTGGTCACCTCCATTCCGAACAACAGCAACAATGTCGGCCTTCGCCTGAACATGCCCGTCAACAATAAGGACCGCCTGAACTACAACATCCAATTTCAGAAGCGCGATTCGAAAGCCGAGCAACTCTTCGGATTCCAGGATTCCACCAGCGGCTACGGCCTGAGCGCTTCGGCCGGCTGGAGCCACAGTTTCGCGCCGCGCTTCAACAACAGCGCGAACCTGACCTTCAGCCGTAACGTCAATGAAACGTCCCCGTTCTTTGCCTATGCCGACAACATCGAGGGCGATCTGGGCATCGGTGGTACTTTGGTGAACCCACTCGATTATGGCCCGCCCAATCTGTCCTTCACTAACCTGGGAATCCTTGCGGATTCCGCGCCCGCTCTTACTCACAATCAGACCACCAACTTCACCGACACTCTTACTTACGTCGTGCGCAGACGGCATAATCTGGGCATCGGCTTCCTCTACCGCCGGTCGGACGTCGACAGCCTGAATTACCAGAACGCGCGCGGGTCGTTCACCTTCAGCGGCCTGCTGACCAGCGAATTGAACGCCCAGGGCAACCCTGTATCCGGCACCGGCTTCGACTTCGCCGACTTCCTGCTGGGCCTGCCGCAATCGAGTACGCTGCAATACGGCGACGGCAGCTACAATCTGCGGAGCTGGGCCACTGGCTGGTATGCGCGGGACGACTGGCGCCCCAGCCGGGGACTGTCGATCAATCTGGGTGTCCGTTACGAATACTTCGCCCCGTATACGGAGCTGAATGGCCACCTGGCCGACTTACTGGTGTATCCGGGATTCAGTGGCGTGTCCGTAGTGACACCTGGCGCAGCCGGACTGCCGAGTAGCCTGATTAAACCAGACACGCATGCGTTCTCGCCCCGCCTGGGCATCGCCTGGCGGCCTTCCGCAAAGGCTTCCACCGTCATCCGCGGCGGATACAGTATTTTCTACAGCCCGTCCGCTTACTCCCAACTCGGGACCTATCTGGCCACTCAGCCCCCGTACTCTACTTCTCTCTCGCTAACCACCAGCGCGGCGGCTCCCCTCACAATACAGGACGGCTTTCCGATCATACCTTCCCAGACTATCCCGAACACCTTCGCGGTCGACCCGAACTTCAAGCTGGCCTACGCGCAAACCTGGAGTTTCGCGATTCAGCACACTCTCCCGCACGGTTTCCTGCTGGAACTCGAGTACATCGGCACCAAGGGCACCAACCTGCCCGTCGCAGAGCAGCCCAATCGGCCGCTGCCGGGAACCTCGATACTGGATACGCAGGAGCAACTGCAGATCCCCTACGCCACCAGCTTCACGTACGAAACCTCGCAGGCGAATTCGACCTTCAATGCCGGACAGGTGCGCTTCACCCGCCGGTTTGCGCGGGGAGTCTCCTGGGTGATGCTGTATACACGCTCCAAATCCATCGACGATGCATCCAGCTTCAGCGGCCCCGGCGGCACCGTCGTGCAATTCATCGACAACCTGAATCTGGAGCGCGGTCTTTCCAGTTTCGACCAGCCCAATAACCTGACAACCACGTTCCTGCTCTCATCCCCTGTCGGCGTACACGGCCTGTTGCGCAACGGAGGCTGGGCTACCAAGACCTTGGCCGGCTGGACGGTGAGTGGAACGTTTACGGCCGCCTCCGGCATGCCCCTTACCGCGCTGGTCTCCGGCAATCTCTCCAACACGGCCGGCTTGGCTGGCTCCGGAAGCACGCGCGCGGAAGCCACGGGCCTGCCCATTTCAGCCGGTAGTAACCCCTATTTCAATCAGGCCGCTTTTACGACGCCGCCTTCAGGGGAGTTCGGGAACGCCGGTAGAGATACAATTCCCGGACCGTTCCAGGTCTCGTTCAATACGGCATTGAACCGCGCTTTCCGCTTCGGCGACACGCGCCATCAACTGCAATTACGGCTGAGCGCTACCAATGCGCTGAATCACGTGGCCATTACCAGCTTCGGCACGACTGTCAATTCCGCGACTTATGGACTGCCTACCGCGGCCAGCGCCACGCGTACGGTGCAGTTACTCATGAGGTTCAGCTTCTGAGACTATTCGTCATCACCGTTTTGCTGGTATTATCGGCAGCCGGACAGCAACCGCAGCAGCAGCCGACGTTCACCGCGAATAGCAACTTAGTGATCGTGGATGTGACGGTGCAGGACAAGACCGGCCGGCCTATCGACGGCCTGAAGCCGGCGGATTTCGCGGTATTTGAAGATGGCAAGCCCCAGAAGATCGCCGTATTCGAATTTCAAAAGCTGAGCAACGATCCCGAGCCGCCCCCCAAGCTGGCTCTAGCCGACCAGCTCAAGCTTCCGGAAGCTCCCAAGACCACCATCACCGCCGAAAAGCCCGGCCAGATCCAGTATCACGACAAGCGGCTGATGATCTTCTACCTGGACTTTTCGTCCATGGGTATCCCGGAACAGTTGCGCGCGCAAGAGGCCGCGCTCGATTACGCCGCCAAACACATCACCAAGGACGACCTGGTCGCCATTCTGCTCTATACCAGCCAGGTGCAGGTGCTCACCGACTTTACCGCGGATCGCGATGTCATCAATAGCATCATCAAAGCTCTGCCCATCGGCGAAATGAGCGAGATGGCCGGCCTGGCGGATACCGACTCTGCCAACGGCGAAGATACGGATGCGGCCTTCGTCGCCGACGAGACCGAATTCAACATCTTCAATACGGATCAAAAACTGGCTGCCATCGAAGAGGCTGCCCGCATGTTGGCGCCCCTGCCGGAAAAAAAGGCGCTGATCTATTTCTCGGCGGGCGTCAACAAGACCGGCATCGATAACCAGGCGCAACTGGAAGCTACCATCAATGCAGCCGTGAAGGCCAACGTGGCCGTCTATCCCATCGATGCGCGCGGGCTGATGGCGGACCCTCCGGGCGGCGACGCCAGCCACGCCGCAACGCGCGGCACCGGCATCTATAATGGCTCCGTCTACAACCAGCAGAGGGCCACGATCAACGACTCGCAAGAGACGCTCTACACCTTGGCTGCCGATACCGGCGGCAAGGCGTTCTTCGACAGCAACGACATTACCGCGGGCATCGTGCAGGCCCAGCAGCAGATGCGCAGTTACTATCTGCTGGGTTACTACACTACTAACCCGGCGCAGGATGGCAAGTACCGCAAGATTACCGTTAAGCTGACCAATCCCATGTCCGCGAAGCTTGAGCACCGCAAGGGCTATTACGCGTCCAAGGTTTGGGGCAAGCTGAACGGGCAGGAGAAGGAACAGCAGTTGAAAGAAGCGCTCTCCGCCGGCGATCCGGCGACTGACTTGCCGTTGGCGCTGCAAGTCAACTATTTCCGCGTGGCTCCGACGACCTACTTCGTTCCGGTTTCGATTAAGATTCCCGGCTCGGTAGTCGCGCTGGCCGCCAAGCGGGGCGCCAGTGTGACTCAGCTCGATTTCGCCGGGCAGATTCAAGACGAACAACACGCCGTAGCCGGCAATGTGCGCGATAACATCACGATACGTCTGGACGGGGCCAATGCCGCGAAGGCCGGCCACCAGAGCTTCCAATACGATGCCGGATTCACCTTGGAGCCGGGCAGATACCGCTTGAAGTTCGTGGTGCGCGAAAATGTGACGGGCAAGCTGGGGACCTTCGATATGCGCTTCACCATCCCGGACCTGAGCGCGGATACCACGGGTCTGAAGCTCAGTTCCATCGTGTGGAGCAGCCAGCGCGAGCCTTTGAAAGCCGCCGTGGGCGCGGCCGAAAAGATCACCGCCAAAGAACGCTTGGCCAATCCGCTGATCATGGGCGAAGAGAAGATCGTGCCCAACATCACGCGCGTATTCCGACGCAATCAGAATCTGTATGTGACCTTCGACGTCTACGACGCGCAGCCCGATGCGGTGGATGCGCAAAAATGCCAATTGAAGGTGCGCATGAGCCTGTTCAATCGCAAGGGTGTGAAGGCATTCGAGGTCGGGCCGGTGGATGCCACGCGCCTGGCCGCTACGCGCCCCGGAGCGGTGCCCGTGCAGATCCAGGTTCCGCTGAAGGATTTGGCTCCGGGACGGTATATCTGCCAGATCGATGTGATCGACCAGTTAGGGCGCAAGTTCGCGTTTCCGCGCGCTCCTTTGGTGGTGTTGTAGGGGCAACCGAGGGGAGCAGTCCCCTGCTAAAATCGTTTATGGCATGCGTTACATTACGCATTACGGTTCGGGATGATTTGCTCGATACGCCACCGGGGACTAAAACGCCTTTATGAAGACGGCGACCCGCGCGGCGTCATGGCGGAGCACGCCGACAAGCTGCGGGACATTCTCGCGAGGCTCGACGCGGCCCGTACTGTGTCCGACGTCGACGTGCCCGGTTTGCGGCTGCATCCGCTTAAAGGCGAGTTGAAGGGCCTCTGGGCCGTAACTGTCCGGGCAAACTGGCGGGTGATCTTTCGCTTCGCAGATTCCGACGTATTTGACGTAGATTATGTAGACTATCACTGAAAAGGAGACCAAACGATGCCTATGAAAAATCCCCCACACCCCGGAGGTTTTGTATTCCGCCAGTGCATCGAACCGTTGGGCTTGAGCATCACGGAGGCCGCTGCCGCTCTCGGAGTGACGCGCACCACGCTATCGGAATTGGTGAACGAGAAGCGCGGCATATCTGCCGAAATGGCCGTCAGGCTGTCCAAGGTCTTTGGCGGCAGCGCCGAAAGTTGGCTTGTGCAGCAGGCGCAGTACGATCTTGCGCACGTCCGCGGCGACCGGATGAAGCTGAAACGGTTGGAGCTGGTTTAGGCCTCAGCGCGTTTTTTGGAGCGCGGCGCTGGCCTACCGAATCGTGATTAAGACCCCAGTCTGAGTCTGAAGTCCGCCGATCTGAGCTAAGACGGCGGCGTCCCCGCTTGCGACGTTTGGCACCGTCACATTAAACTGGTAAAGCCCCGCCCCAACAAGACCTGCGTAAGCCACGGGCGCCGCGACACCGCCAATTGCGATTTGAACCGGGTTTGCCAGCGCGGCCGGCGCGGCGACAAGCTGGGCGGCAGGAAGCGGCGGGTCTGTTGGGCCGAATCCAGTGGCATACAATAGGATGACTTCGCCCGGCTGGGCAGGTTGGGTCGCGACACCAGGTATCAAGCCGGCCTTGCCAACAATGGTGTAATCCGCGTGGAGCGCCGCTACAAAGTTACCGCCTACCGTGAAGAACGCCGGCCCGAACTGCTGTTTTTGAACAGGGAAGCTGTTGCTCTTTCCCTGCGCCGTGCTCACTTGGACCTGCATCGTGCCCACCGTCGCGTCGTCCGGGGCCAGTACGTTGATTTGTGTAGGGCTTATGTACTGGACGTATGCGGGCAGACCGTCAATCGTCACAGACACACCGTCCAGGGAGGTGGGCAGCAGCCCATTGACGAAATCGCTCGCTTGCCACCCTCGCGAACTCTCGGATAATCCCGTTCCGAAAATGGAAACCCAGGTAGCTGACGCGAAGCTGGGCTGAAAGCTCGCACCGTTGGTCACGGAGGCTACGTTGACTACCGGTTGCGCCGCTTGCACCACGAGCGTTAAGCCGACAGATGCCGGACTCGTCGTTGCGCCCGAGGCGGTGATCTGCACGCTTGCGGCGTAGGTCCCGGCCGCCATGCCTGCCGGATCGACCGAAACGGAAAGCGTCGCCGGGGCCGTGCCCGACGCGGACGAAAGCATGACCCAGGACGCGCCCGGGGACGCCGCCCAGGAGAGTGTACTGCCACCTGAGTTCGTGATCGCGACGCTTTGCGCGGCCGGAACGGCGCCTCCCGCGCTGTAGCTGAACGTGAGCGCCTGTGGACTGACGGCGAGGGTAGGAGGAGCCGCGGCGATGGTCAGCGTCACCGCGACCGTTACCGAGCCGCTGGCCCCACCCGCGGCCAATATTTGGACGTTGCCAGAGTATGTCCCGGCGCTCAGACCTGCCGGGGATATCGACAAGGAGATAGCTGATGGGGCAACGCCCGACGTGGGCGATACGGTAAGCCAGGATTCGCTCGTGCTGGCGCTCCAGCTGAGTGTACCGCCGCCACCATTCGTGATCTGGATGGACTGCGCGGAAGGAGTCGTCCCTCCGACCGTGAAGGCGTATTGCAGACTCGTGGGCGCAACCGCGACGGTGGAAACCGGTGCCGCGGTCATGATGTTGATGGAATCCCACGCCGACGACGACAGCTCCACGTAAACTGTGATCAAACCCGGTATGGTCAGGTTGGGCATGGTCGCCGGCAGGAAGGACGCTGAAATCGCCTGATCGGACCATGAAGACACTGGCAGAATATAGCCAGTTGCGGAGCCAGGAACAGCTCCGACCACTTGACAACCAGAGCACTGCTGCCCGAAACCCGAACCGCTGATGTTGATCATTCCACCTGTTTGCACGATGCGGCCAGGGAGGCTTGAACTGGCCGAGGACTGCACGCTGAAAATGAGCGGGCCCTCCTTAAGAAATGTCGCTGTACCACCGCCCGCGCCGGATGTTAAGGTCCCCGTTGGTGTCTCGCTGACGCCGCTCCACATGGCAAAATCATACGTGTTTGCCGGGACCCACTCATTGTAAAACAGACTTGCGACTGGATTGCTCGGCCCAAGCGCGAGGTTCAGATTCG
>DATNMW010000033.1:0-17525 GCA_035602155.1 Bryobacteraceae bacterium
TCCGTGGGGCCAGTGCTCGGCGCCAGGGTGCCGCGCACCCAAATCGCGCCTTCATCCAGATGCGGCAGGAATTCGGAACCGATGCTGCGGCTCAGCAGGCATGCGCCCGTCAGGATCGACACCGCGGCCGCCAGCGTGATCCATCGCCAGCGGATCGTAATTCCCAAGGCCGCAGCGTATGCTGCGGTCAACCAGCCCATCAGCGGGTTGTGCCACTCTTTGGCGCCGTTGGGGAACACCACGCTGGCCAGCACGGGTCCGACGAACATTGAGAACAGCAGAGCGCCCAAAAGCGCGAAGGACACGGTCCAGGCCATCGGCTTGAACAGCCGCCCTTCCACTGCCTGCAACGTGAAAATCGGCAGATAAGCCACAATGATGATCGCAATGGAGTAGAACACGGGCCGCTGTACCTCATGCGCCGCGTGCCCGATCTTCTCCGATACCGTTGCGTCGGAGTTGCCGTCGGTGTGCGACAACGTGCGCACGATATTTTCGATCATGACCACCGCGCCTTCCACGATCATGCCGAAGTCGAGCGCGCCCAACGATAAAAGGTTCGCCGGGATATGCCGCAGATCCAAACAGATGGAAGCAAACAGCAGGGAGAACGGAATGGTCAGGGTGACAATCAGAGCGCCGCGCACGTTGCCCAGGAACACGAACAGGATCAACGAAACCAGGATGATGCCCTCAGTCAGATTGCGCATCACCGTACCGGTGGTTAAGCGCAGCAGGTTGCTGCGGTCGAGAAACGGCGCAATCTTCACGCCAGGCGGAAGGATGTGCCGATTGAGATCTTCCACCTTGGCGTGAATGGCATCCAGCGTGGAGTCGCCATCGGCGCCCTTGCGCAAGAGCACGATGCCGGCCACCACATCGTCGTTATCCACGATCTTGCCGTCGGCCCGGTGAATGGCGCGGGCGAACTGGCCCAAGCGGATCTTCGATCCCTGCTGCACCATGGCGATGTCCTTCACCCGCAATGCGGTGCCGTTCTTGGCGGTGAGAACCGTGTTTTCAATGTCGCCGACGGTCTTCACCTGGCCGATGGCGCGCACATTGATCTGCTGCAGCCCGGCCTCAATGAAACTGCCGCCCCCGTTGATATTGTTGGTGGTAAGCTGCTGTTCCACTTGCGCGAGGCTCAGACCGTAGGCAATCAGCTTATCCGGATCGACACGGACCTGATATTCGCGAGTGGGGCCGCCGAAGCTGGCAACGTCGACCACATTGGGCACGGACTTGAACTGCTTTTCGATCACCCAGTCTTCGAGCGACTTCAGATCCATCACGTCGTATTGCGGATTCGAGCTCTGCAGGGTGAAGAAATAAATCTGGCCGACGGGACTGAAATCGGCCCCCATCTGGGGCTGTACACCGGCCGGCAAGGTTACCTCGGAGAGCCGTTCCAACACCTTGACGCGATTCCAATCGTCGTCCGATTCGTCATCGAAAATCAGCATCAGGCTGGAAAGCCCGAAAAGCGATACGGACCGCAGATGCTGTAGATGGGGGATGCCGTTCACCACAATCTCAAGCGGGATCGTGACTTGTTGCTCTATTTGTTCCGCCGAGATCCCGGGCCATTGGGTGATCACCTGGACGTAGTTGTTCGCCACATCCGGATAGGCTTCCACCGGAAGGCTCCGGAAAGAAATCACGCCCCAGATGAACAGGAGGATCGCGACGGCTAATACCAGAAGCCGGTTTCGAAGGGCAAAATCGACGGCTCTCCGAATCACTACTGGTCCACCGTCTTCTGCATGAGCAGCGCGGTAGAGACCGCCCGCGGGTCCGGTTCAATCCGGGGAATCGCAAGCGCGGCCTCTTCCGGCAGCGCGTGTTTCTGAAGGACGGTCATTGGGCGCAAGAATCGACTTGGCATGCTCGGGAAAACACCCTATTTGCGTGAGACCTGATGGTTCCGCTGCGAAATCTTTACGAAACCATAATGCCATATCGCGCACCCTGCCTGACCGATATTGCCGATATTATTGTCGTATGATGGGGTGGTGCCGCCCATCGAACAGCAGGCGCAAGGCAGCCTGCGCCTCCTGACTCTAGGCCACTCCAACCATTCCATGGATCGTTTTCTGGAACTGCTGGCACTCCACTCCGTGCAGGTGGTTGCCGACGTGCGCTCCAGCCCGTATTCCAAATACACCACGCAGTTCGACCGTGAGTACCTCGTGGAGGCTCTGCGCGCGGCGGGATACCAATACGTCTACCTCGGCAGCGAGTTGGGCGGCCGGCCGCGCGGCGACGCCTATTACGATGCGACGGGCCATGTTTTGTATGACAAGGTCGTGGAGTCACCCAATTTCCGGAAAGGCGTGGCCCGTTTGGAAGAAGGTCTGCGGCAGTACGTCGTGGCGGCCCTGTGCGCCGAGGAGGACCCCCGCGGGTGCCATCGCCGGCTGCTGGTGGGCCGTGTGCTCGGCGAGCGCGGCGTCGCGGTGGATCACATTCGCGGCGATGGCCGCCTGCAGGCCGAGGCGGAACTGGCTGCCGCCGAGCCGCATAGCGATCAGCTCAGTTTGTTCGACGAAACGGATGCGCCATGGAAATCTGTTCCATCGGTTTCACCAAGAAAACGGCAGAGCAGTTCTTCACTCTTCTGAAACGCGCGGGCATCCGGCGGTTGCTCGACGTGCGGCTCAACAACGTGTCGCAACTGGCCGGATTCACCAAGCGGGAGGATCTGCAATACTTCCTGAAGGAGATCTGCGGCGCGGACTACCGGCACGAACCTCTGCTGGCGCCCACGCAACAGATGCTGGACCAATACAAGAAAAATAAGGGACCGTGGCTGGACTATGAAACGAAGTTCCTGGCGTTAATGGTGGAGAGAAGGATCGAAGACACGCTCGACCGCGGCTTGTTCTCGGTTCCCACGGTGCTGCTCTGCAGTGAGCCCACCGCCGAGAACTGCCATCGCCGGCTGGTGCTGGAGTACCTCCGCGATAAGTGGGGCGATCTGACGATCACGCACTTGTAGGACTCCTCCGTGCCCTCGGTCGATCTGATCTGCCTCGCGAATTCGTATAAGTGGCACAACCGCTGCTTGGCCGGCCTGCGCGCGGACGGCGGCGGCTGGGTCCGGCCCGTCTCGGATAAACAGCACGGCGAACTGGCATACAGCCAATACCGGCTTCCCGACCATTCCGAGCCGCATTTGTTGGATGTGATTCGCGTGGGTTTGTCGCGTCCCGAGCCCCTGCCCCATCAGCCGGAGAACTGGTTAGTGGATAACTCGGAGTGGAAGCTGTTGGAGCGTCCGGCTTCGGCAAATCGCGCGCGGGCGGTCGCTGCGGCGGTGTATCGCGGGCCCCTGCTCTTCGGGAATACCGGGCGGTCGTTGCCGTACGCGCAGTTTCTGACTCGCCCGGCGCGGGAGTCGCTGGTGCTCGTGCAGCCCGCCGGTATCCGATGGCACACCGAATTCAATACCTACGAACTGCGTAACACGCCGCGCGTTCTCTTCCGTCTCGGGGACGTTCCATACGACCTCCCGCTGACCGACCCCGCCCACGCCGGACCGCTGCAAAGGCGCGACGAGGGCAACTATAGTTCATCCGATCTCGGAATTCCCGAGGATGGCACGATCCTCTTCACTATCAGCCTTGGCGATCCGCTGGACGGTGTGTGCTACAAATTGGTGGCAGCCGTGGTGATCGTTCCCCCGGCGTGGACCGTTCACACACCGGGCGAAACTCTGCAAGCTTCTACCGCTAAGGGACTTAACCCGGTTCGTTCGCGCCTGCTTTAGCGCCTTCACTCTCTCGCGGTAGTAAGATCGTCATAGGAGGGACACCGAATCATGGCGGACTTTCAACCAGCCGTAGCAATTACCCTGCAAAACGAGGGCGGCTTCTTTCACAACCCTGTCACCGGGGAAATCGTCAATCACGGCATAACTCTGACATTCGTTCAAAGCTCCGGCTACAAGCCCGATGCCGATGAGGCGTTTATCCAAAATCTCGGCGTCGCGGAAGCTTCCGCGATTTATCGGACTTACTTCTGGAATCGCTATTCCACGGGATCCATCGCCGATCAGAGCCTGGCCAATAAGGTCTTCGATCTGACCGTGAACATGGGGCCGGCCGCGCTGAAGCTGCTGCAATCGGCGGTAAATGCCTGCGGCGGCCAATGCGCCGCGGATGGCGTCCTGGGGCCGATTTCAATCGCGCAAATCAACGCCCTCGATCCGGCACAACTTCTGGCGGAGTTCAAACAACTGGCGGCGCAACGCTACCAGCAGATCGCGTCGAATAATGCGCGGTTGGCCGGCGATCTGACAGGCTGGCTGTCGCGCCTGAATTCGTAGCGCTACAGCACCTGCAAGATCAGGCACTTCAAATAGTGAGTCTCGGGCACCGTCAGCAAGATAGGATGATCCGGCCCTTGTGCACGCCGCTCCAGCACGCGCAATTGCCGCCCGGCGTCCAGCGCGGCTTGCGCAATCAACTCCAGGAACGCCGCTTCGGTCAGACGCTGCGAGCAGGAACACGTCACCAGGATGCCGCCCGGACCCAACAGCCGCAGTGCCCGCAGATTGATTTCCTTGTAGCCGCGGATGGCGCCTTCCAGCGTGCTGCGGGACTTGGCGAAAGCCGGCGGGTCCAGCACCACCGCCTGAAACTGGCGCCGCGCGGATGCATACGCCGCCAGCACCACGAAGACATCCGCCTCCCGGAATTCGATATTGGAGATGCCGTTCAGCGCCGCGTTGCGCCCGGCGGTGGCTAGCGCCGCGCCAGAGCTATCCAACGCTTCCACCGACTCGCAGGCCCGCGCCAGGTGCAAGGCGAAGCCGCCGGAGGAAGTGAAACAATCTAGCGCCTTGCCGCGCGCGTAGCGGGCCGCCGCGACATAGTTTTCGCGCTGGTCGAGAAAGGCGCCGGTCTTCTGGCCGTGCAGCAGATCGGCTTGCAGGCGCAGTCCGTTCATGTGGAACTCCACCGTATCGGGCACATCGCCGTAAATCACGCCGGATTCCAGCGGCAAGTCTTCCCTCACCCGCACGGGCGCATCGTTGCGCGCCACGATTCCGCGCGGCGAAAACATTTCCACCAGGCTGGCCATGATGGACTCGCGGATGCCGTCCATGCCCTGGTTGAGGGTTTGCATGACCAGCCAGTCCGCGTAGCGATCCACCACCAGCGCCGGCAGCAGATCGCCTTCGCCGTGCACCACGCGATACGCATCCGTGCCGCTCACCACCAGGCGGCGATGGGCCTCCGCCGCCGCCAGGCGCCGCGCGAAGAATTCACGGCCGATTTCTTCCACGTTCTGCGACAGCAGCCGCAAGCCAATCTGCGAAGTGGAGCTGAAGTGGGCCGTCCCCAGAGCCCGTCCGGCGAGATTGACGACCTTGACCGCGGCGCCCGCTTCCGCGCCGCCCTTATCCACGATATCGCTCTCGAAGATCCAGGGATGGCCCGATGCGAGCCGGCGGGCCGCCTTGCGGTTGACGCGTACTTCGTGCATGGACTACAGTCCGCGGCGCAGTTCATTGGCGCTGGGCACTTCGGACGAATCCCATCCGCCCCCCAACGCCTGTATCAGCAGCACGCTCGCCGTCAGGCGGCGTGCCAGCAGATTCACCACCGTCTGCTCATTGGCCAAATACGTGGCCTGCGCCGTGATGACGGTCAAATAATTCACAGTACCCGCTTTGTATTGATAAGTGGCGATATCCAGCGAGTCCTTGGCGGCCTTCGTCGCCAGATCGGCCGCGGCAGTTTCCTGGCCCAGGATACGCAAAGCCGCCAGATTGTCCTCGACTTGCTGAAACGCAGTCAGCACTGTCTGCCGGTAATTCGCCACGGTGGCGTCATACTGGGCTTCCGTCATCTTCACTTGCGCGCGCCGCTTGCCGCCCTCGAACACCACCTCGGACAGCCCCGCCCCCAACGACCAGAACCGGCTAGGCAGCGAGAACCATTTCGCGATGTCGGTAGCTTCGAAGCCTCCGGAAGCGCTCAACGTCAGCGTGGGATAGTACGCTGCCACCGCGATGCCGATCTGCTCATTGGCCGATGCCGCAGTGCGCTCCGCCGCGGCGATGTCGGGGCGGCGTTCCAGCAGAGCGGATGGCACTCCCACCGGCACCGGGGGCGGCGGCGTCTTCAGCAGCGCGGCGGGAATGGTCACGACCGCGGGCGGCTTACCCGCCAGGATGGCGATGGCGTGCTCGAATTGCGTCCGCGCCACGCCCAAGTCGATCAACTGCGCCCTGGTGGTGTCTACCTGGGTCTGCGCCAGCGCCACATCGCCGCCGGAAGCCACGCCGGATTTGTAGCGGTCCTGGGTCAACTTGAGATAGTCCTCATACGACTTGACCGTCCGATCCAGCAGGTCGATGTCGCCATCGGCGCCATGCAACTGGAAGTAGTCTTCGGCCAGTTCCGACTGATAAGAGAGGCGGGCGTTCTCCAGCAGGGCGAAGTCGGCTTGGGCTGTTTCCTGCGCGGCCCGCACGCCGCGGCGGATGCTGCCCCAAATATCCGCCGTCCAGGAAGCGCTGCCCGACAAATCGTATACAGAGGCAGTGCCGCCCGTTACCTGCCCGGTGGAAGAGACGCCGAGGGATCTCGAGATCCCGACGGACGGCCCGATCGAAACGGTCGGCAAAAGACCCGCCCGGGCAATCTCCACGGCGTAGCGCGCCGCCCGGAAGTTGGCCTCGGCCGCCAGCACGTTCTGGTTCGAGATACTGACTTGTTCTTCGAGCGCGTTGAGCTGCGGATCGTTATAAATCTCCCACCACTTGCCCTTGAGCGCGCCGTCGTTGGGCTGCGCTTCTTTCCAGCCTTCAGGCGCGGGCTCTTTGTAGGCCGGCGTCCGCGGCGCCGCGGGACGCTTGTAGTTGGGTCCTACCATGCACCCGGTGGACAGCAGCAGCAAACCGGCTAATGACGTGACGCACGCACTCATGCGGGCCGTGCCGGCGCCCGGTGTCGAGAAGAGTCTCGAGAGGGCACGCACGAGGGTGCGCGCCACATCGGGAATGGGAAAGGTAGGCGGCATTAGATTTCGGATCCCAGCGGCTGCGCGGTGGGCGGCGCCTTGTGGCGCACGCGATACCACCAGTGTTGCAGCCGGTCGAAGTAGAGATACACCACCGGGGTGGTGTAGAGCGTCAGCATCTGGCTCACCAGCAGCCCGCCGATGATGGTGATTCCAAGCGGGCGGCGCAACTCCGATCCAACGCCGCTACCCAGCGCCAGCGGCAAAGCCCCCAGCATGGCGGCCATGGTGGTCATCAGGATGGGACGGAAGCGTAATAGGCACGCCTCGAAAATCGAGTCGCGGGAATTCTTGCCTTCGTTGCGCTCGGCGGCCAAGGCGAAATCGATCATCATAATGGCGTTCTTTTTCACGATACCGATCAGCAGTATGATGCCGATCATGGCGATGATACTGAGATCCGTGTGCGTGAGCAACAGCGCCAGCAGCGCTCCCACGCCCGCCGAGGGCAGCGTGGAAAGAATCGTGATCGGATGGATGTAGCTTTCGTACAGAATTCCGAGCACGATATACACCGCCGCCAGCGCGGCCGCGATCAGGACCGGTTCGTTGCCCAGCGAATCCTGGTATGCCTGCGCCGTTCCCGCGAACCGGGTCTGGATGCTGCGCGGCAGACCCACCGTGGCCGCCGCCTTGGTAATCGCTTGCACCGCATCTCCCAGCGCCACGCCGGGTTGCAGGTTGAACGAGATGGTGGTCGCCGGCCCCAGGCCCTGATGCGTAACCGCCAGCGGCGCTGTGGTTGGGGAGTAGCTGGCGACGGCGTTTAGCGGAACTTGCGTTCCCATCGGCGATTGCACGAAGACGTCGCGCAGCGACTGCGGATTCTGCCAGTAGGGCGGCGCCACCTCCATCACCACGTGATATTGATTCAGCGATGTGTACATGGTGGACACCTGGCGCTGGCCGAACGCGTCGTACAGCACGTTGTCCAGCAGTTGCGACGAGATGCCGAAGCGCGCGGCCGTCTTTCGGTCGTAGACCACCATGGACTGCAGCCCGCGGTTCTGTTGGTCGCTGTTCACATCCGCGATGATCGGGATGGTTTTTAGTTCCCGCAGCATGCGCGGCGCATACTCGTTAAGGTCTTGCAGGTTATCGCACAGCATGGTGTATTGATAGAGCGCGGCGCTGGAACGTCCGCCGATTCTCAGGTCTTGCGACGCCTGCATGTAGAGAGTGGCGCCCGGAATGCGCGCCAGCTTGGGCCGCAGCCGCGCGATGATCTGGTCCACCGTGACTTTTCTCTCCTGCAGCGGTCTCAGCGAGATGAACATACGCGCCTGGTTGGCAGTGCCGCCTCCAGGGCCGCCCCCGCCGCCGGTGAATCCGTTGACCGTGTCGACGCCTGGGTCCTTATCCACGATGTCCACCATCTGGCGCACAATCCGGTCCATGGCCTGAAATGAAGTATCCTGGTCGCCCGTGATCTGGCCCATCATGCGTCCGTTGTCCTGCTGCGGGAAGAACCCCTTCGGCACCCGCACGAACAAATAGCCATTCAGGGCGATCGTGGCCAGCAGGATGGCCAGCGTAATCGGTGCGTGGTTCAGCGCCACGGAGAGCGTCGTGCCATATGTATTGATGATCCAGGTGAAGAACCGCTCGCTGGTCCGGTACAGCCAGCCATGCTCGGTGTGTTCTTTCAACAGGTGCGCGCACATCATCGGCGTGGTCGTCAGCGATATCACCAGGGAAACTGCGATGGCGATTGACAGCGTAACCGCGAACTCGCGGAACAGGCGGCCCACGATGCCGCCCATCAGCAGCAGCGGAATGAAAACGGCGATCAGGGACAAGCTCATGGACAGTACGGTGAATCCAATCTCCTGGGCTCCCTTGAGCGCCGCTTGAAACGGATGCATGCCCTGTTCCAGATAGCGGGTGATGTTCTCAATCACCACGATCGCGTCATCCACCACAAAGCCCGTGGATATGGTCAGCGCCATCAAAGATAGGTTGTCGATGCTGAAGTTCAGCAGGTACATTACGCCGAAAGTCCCAATCAGCGACACCGGAACCGCGACGCTGGGAATGAATGTGGTGCGCACGTTGCGCAGGAAGAAGAAGACCACCAGCACCACCAGCATCACCGAGATCACCATCGTCCGTTCCACGTCGTGCACGGAAGCGCGGATCGTAACCGTCTGGTCCATGGCTACCTGGATATGAATAGATTGCGGGATGGATGCCTGCAATTGCGGAAGCAAGGCGCGGATGCGATCCACCGTATCGATGATATTGGCGCCCGGCTGGCGAAAGATGACCACCAGAACCGACGGCTTGCCGTTGGCATAACCCGCGTTCCGCAGATCCTCCACGGAGTCCACCGCTTCGCCCACGTCGGAGATGCGCACCGCCGCTCCATTGTGATAGGCCACGATCAACGGCGCATAGTCGATGGCCTTGAAGATCTGATCGTTCGCGCCCACCTCCCAAATGTGGCTGCTGTCGGAGAAGTGCCCCTTCGGGTTGTTGGCATTTGCCGCGGCCAGCACGCCCCGCACCTGCTCCAGGCCGATGCCATACTTGTTCAACGCCATGGGGTTCAGTTCCACGCGCACGCCGGGCAACGCGCTTCCGCCGACTGCCACTTGGCCGACCCCGGCCACCTGCGCCAGCTTCTGCGCCATGATGGACGATGCGGCATCGTACATCTGGGCCTTTGAGAGGATGGGTGAGGTCAGCGCCAGCAATACGATGGGAGAATCCGCCGGATTCACCTTCCGGTAGCTGGGATTCATGGGAAGATTCGCCGGCAGATAGCCGCGCGCCGCGTTGATTGCCGCCTGCACGTCGCGCGCCGCCGCGTCGATATTCCGGTTGAGATCGAATTGCATCGTAATGCTGGTCGATCCCAGGCTGCTCGACGAGGTCATCTCGGTCACCGACGCGATGCGCCCGAACTGGCGTTCCAGAGGGGTAGCTACCGAGGAAGCCATCGTTTCCGGACTGGCGCCAGGCAACGATGCGGACACCGATACGGTTGGAAAATCGACCTGCGGCAGCGGCGAAACCGGAAGAATACGGAAAGCCACCATCCCGGCCAGCGCTATCGCGATGGTCAGAAGCGTGGTCGCGACCGGTCGCCTGATAAACAGCTCGGATATGTTCATGGCCGCGATCTACTGACCATCCGTCAGCCTCTCCGCCGCATAATTCATGTAGAAGCCGCGCATTGGCTTCATTGGGCCCCCATGGGCTCCGCGCCTGGGTCGATCTGGCGCCTTACCTCCTGGTGCGAGAATCGCCTTGCCAGCCGGTCGAACCAGAGGTAAATCACTGGCGTGGTATACAGTGTCAGGGCCTGGCTGAAAAT
Organism: Bryobacteraceae bacterium; assembly: GCA_035602155.1. Taxonomy (GTDB): domain Bacteria; phylum Acidobacteriota; class Terriglobia; order Bryobacterales; family Bryobacteraceae; genus Bog-159. Next base: position 10,355 of record DATNMW010000033.1, read on the forward strand.
CAACCCGCCAATCATGGTAATGCCTAAAGGCCGGCGCAGCTCCGAACCCACGCCGCTGCCGAATGCCAGGGGCACCGCGCCCAGCAACGCCGCCATGGTGGTCATCATGATGGGACGGAATCGCAGCAGGCAGGCCTGATAAATCGCCTCCTCGGGCGGCTTGCCCTCCTTGCGCTCCGCGTCCAAGGCGAAATCGATCATCATGATGCCGTTCTTCTTCACAATGCCGATCAGCAGGATGATGCCGATTAACGAGATTACGCTGAAATCCTGGTTGAACAGCGACAGAGACAGCAGCGCCCCGACTCCCGCCGAGGGCAGCGTCGAAAGAATCGTGATCGGATGGATGTAGCTCTCATACAACACACCCAGCACGATGTAGACCGTCACCAGCGCCGCCAGAATCAACACCGGCTCATTCGCCAGCGAAGCCAGAAAAGCCTCCGCCGTGCCCTGAAAAGCCGCCTGCACGCTGGGGGGCATATTCATCTCGTCCTTCACCCGGTTCACGGCGTTCACGGCGTCTCCCAGCGAACCGTTCGGAGCCAGATTGAACGACAGAGTAATCACCGGGAACTGCCCCTGGTGATTCACCGTGATCGGCGCGCTGGTCATCTGCAGATGCGTGAACGCGCTCAGCGGCACCTGCCCGCTGTTCGCAAATGCCGTGGAGGATTGCGGCGCTACGCCAAACACGCTGTTGGAAGCGATAGTCGAATTGAGCGCGCTGGATGCCGTCGAGGCGCTCGCCAGCGACGCCGAGGAGCCGCTCTGCGGCCCAAACGTTTGCGTGGCCGCGGATCCGCCCGAAACCAGTCCGCCGGAGGACGCTCCCATCCCGGTCCGGATGTACAGGTCGCGCAAGTTGAGAGGACTGTTCTCGAATCCGCGCGCCACTTCCAGCACCACGTGGTACTGGTTCAACTGCGTGAACATCGTCGACACCTGGCGCTGGCCGTAGGCATCGTACAGCGTCTGGTCGATTTCCGAAGGCGTGATCCCCAGCCGGTAGGCCGTCTCCCGGTCGAACACCAACCCCGCGCGCAACCCCAGCACTTGCTGATCGCTGGCCACGTCGCGCAGCTCCGGAAGCCGCTTGAGCTTCTCTATCATCTGCGGCGCCAGGCGATTCAGTTCTTCGGCGTTGGCGTCTTCAAGCGTGTACTGGAATTCCGTGCGGCTCACCCGGTCTTCCACGCTGATGTCCTGCACCGGCTGCATGAATAAGGTGATTCCCGGCACCGCCGCCAACTCCGGCTGCAGACGCCGGATCACGTCGCTCGCGCTGATATTGCGTTCGTCCAGCGGTTTCAGATTGATCTGTATGCGCCCGCTGTTCAGGGTGGTGTTGGTGCCGTCGATCCCGATGAACGAAGACAAGCTATCCACCGCCGGATCCTTCATGATGATTTTGGCCAGCGCTTGCTGTTCAGTGGACATTTCGCCGAACGATACGGTCTGAGCCGCTTCCGAGATGCCTTGAATAACCCCCGTGTCTTGAATCGGGAAGAATCCCTTGGGAATCCGGTAGAACAGCAAAATGGTCACTGCCAGGGTCGCCACCGCTACCAGCAGCGTAATCGTCTGGAAGCGCAGCACAAACTGAAGGGTTCTTCCGTAAAACGCGACGATCGCGTTGAACCCTCGCTCGGAAATCTCGTAGAAACGCCCCTCGCTCCCCTTCGGTCTGTGTTTCAGCAGTTTGGACGCCATCATAGGCGTCAATGTCAGCGAAACCACCGCGGAAACCAGGATGGTGACACTTAAGGTCACCGCGAATTCGCGGAATAGGCGGCCCACGATGTCGCCCATGAATAGCAGGGGGATCAGCACCGCGATTAGCGAGATGGTCAGCGATATGATGGTGAACCCAATCTGCGCGGATCCCTGCAGCGCCGCTTTCAACGGGGCCTCGCCTTCCTCGATATAGCGCGTGATATTCTCGATCATCACGATGGCGTCGTCGACCACGAATCCCGTGGAAATCGTCAACGCCATCAACGTCAGGTTATTCAGGCTGTAGCCCAGCAGGTACATCACGCCTAGTGTGCCCACCAGCGAAAGAGGCACGGCGATGCTGGGAATGATCGTCGCCGACACATTCCGCAGGAACACGAACATCACCAGCACCACCAGCACCACCGTCAGCCCCAGCTCGAACTGCACATCCGTCACGGACGCCCGAATGGTGTTGGTTCTGTCGGTCAAAATTCTTACTCCGACGGATTTAGGCAGGTTCGTGGTCAACTGCGGTAGAAGGAGTTTCACACGATCCACCACTGCGATAATATTGGCGCCCGGCTGCCGCTGGATATTCAGGATCACGGCCGGGACGTCGTTCATCCAGGCAGCTTGGCGGACGTTTTCCGTATCGTCCACCACCTTGGCGACGTCCGTCAATTTAACCGGCGCGCCATTCCGGTACGCCACGATCATGGGCATATAATCGGCGCTCGAAAGCAACTGGTCGTTCGCGCCGATTTGATACGACTGGTGCAAGCCGTCGAAATTCCCCTTTGCCTGGTTCACGTTGGCGGCTACGATGGCGGTGCGAAGATCCTCCAGGTTGATGCCATAGGAAGCCATTGCGGTCGGGTTGGCTTGAATCCGCACTGCGGGCTTTTGGCCGCCGCTGATGCTCACCAGGCCCACGCCCGGCAATTGCGATATCTTGGGCGCGAGGCGCGTATCGGCGAGATCCTCGACCGATGAGAGCGGCATGGCGTCCGACGTTAGCGCCAGCGTAAGAATCGGCGTATCGGCCGGATTCGACTTGCTGTAGATGGGCGGCGTCGGAAGATCCACCGGAAGGTAGGTTCCCGAAGCGTTGATGGATTGCTGCACTTCCTGCTCGGCCACGTCGATATTCAGGCTCAAACTGAATTGCAGCGTAATCACCGAACTTCCGTCCGAGCTGGTGGATGTCATTTGCTGCAAGCCCGGCACCTGGCCGAACTGCCGCTCCAGCGGCGCGGTCACCGACGACGCCATCACGTCGGGGCTGGCGCCCGGATAGAACGTGATCACCTGGATGGTGGGATAATCGACTTCCGGTAAGGCCGAAATCGGCAATTGCTTATACGCCACTATGCCGGTCAGCATGATGGCCACCATGAGCAAAGACGTGGCGATAGGCCGCAGTATGAATATGCGGGACGGACTCATCTAACTTGCCTTGCGGGTACCGCTGCCGCCATTTCCGGATTTGCCGCTCGCCGGGGCGCCGCCTTTTGCCGGAGCGCCGCCGGCGGCGGCCCCGGTGTCGCTGGTCAGGTGCGCGACAACCTTGGTGCCTTCCGTGAGTTTGTCGACCCCGGTCATGACAATGGTATCGCCGGGCTGCAAACCGGAGGTGATTTCACTGTCGTTGCCTTCCACGGTGCCGATCGTAACGGTGCGCACCGTAACCGTCGAATCCGGCTTCACCAGGAATACATAAGTGCTCTGCGAGTTGCGCTGTATGGTGGCGGTAGGCGCCAGGGTGACGCCTTGCTTCAACTGGACCAGCAATCGCACGTTGACAAACTGGTTCGGGAATAGCTTGAAGCCCGGGTTGGCGAAATTGGCCCTCCAGCGGAGACTACCCGTGGTCGGATCGATTTGATTGTCCACCGTCGCCAGATATCCGTGCGACAGAAGGACCGTCATGGAGCGGTCGAAGGCGTCCACGGCCAGATGCTGCCCGGCATTCAGCTTTTGCAGAACCACCGGAACCTGATCCTCGGGTAGCGGAAACAGCACGCTGATGGGGTCCATCTGGGTAATCACCAGCATTCCGTTGGTGTCGGCGGCATGCACGATGTTTCCGGGGTCCACCAGGCGCAGTCCTACGCGTCCCGTGATCGGAGAAGTGATGTGGCTGTACACCACGTTCAGCTTCGCGGTATCGATCATTCCCTGGTCCGTTTTCACGATCCCTTCGTCTTGCTTGACCAGCGCCTCCTGCGTGGCGAGCTGCTGTTCGGGAACCGCATTCTGCGCCACCAGCGTTTTGTAGCGCGTCAGATCGATGCGCGCGTTATCCAGCAATGCCTGGTCCCGAATCAGTTGACCTTCCGCCTGCGTCAAGACTGCCTGGTATGGACGCGGATCGATCTCGATCAGCGGAGCGTCCTTCTGAACGATGTCCCCTTCCTTATAGTGCACTTCCATCAATTGCCCGTCCACCCGGCTCTTTACCGTCACGGTATAGATCGGGAGTACCCCGCCCAGGTTCACGAAATAGACCGGAATATTGCCTTTGCGGGCTTTTGCTGCGACAACCGGTATCGCGCCGAAGCCTTTCTTCTGCGCTTGCCCGGCTGCTCCCGAGGGTCCGCCGGTCCCCGAGCCCGTATTCTTTCTCCCCCAGATAAAGTACGCGCCCACCACCGCCAAGACAAGAATCAACAGCCAGACCCAAACCCGCCTGGAACGCCGCGGCGCTTGCCTGGGTGGAGGAGGTGCGTGCTTGGCTGGTATAACCGGAGGGGCCGCCGGGTCGAGGGCGGACGGGTAGTCCTGTTTCATATGCTTTAGTATAAGATGCTGCCAACCAAGCCGAATGTTACAGCAGGGCGGACCCTCGGTCGGCTTCTTCGCTCCCCTCTACAAGGCCACACCGAATCTTCGGCGCATCGCCAGCATCGAAATCAGGCTGACGATCCCAAACCACCAAGCCCAGTCCATACCGTAGCCGAAGACATCCATAGTTGGGGCCTGGCAGGACACCTGGATTGACGGTGACAGGCCCCAAAGTCCGTGCCCGCACCGGCAAGCTTTCGAAATCGACTGCCCGCCCGCGTGCAGGACCAAACTACCGGAAATGCGGTCGATTGCCCGCACCCGCCAGCAGATCTGGCGCCGATCGGGCACTCGCACGCCGGGTGTTTCGACCACCACGCCGCGTCCCTCCAGAGTCGCGGCCAGCGCGCGCACGTCTGTGCCGCCGCCAAATTGGGCCGTAACGACGGCGGATTCCCCGGGCCCCAGCGGCCGGTGTCCATAAACGTTATCCAATTGCAGGAACAAAACCATCGCCGGCACGGCCGCGATCGCGATGGGGCGCAGCATGTGTGCCAGATAGCGGGCGGTCCAAAGCAGCAGTTCCCGTTGCGCGCGCAGGATAAGCGCCGGATCGTCTGTATACAACCGCATCGCATACAGGCGCGCACGCATCTGGTGTTTGGCCACAGCGATGCGCGCCTGGTCGGAGAACCGCTTCACCATCCACAGCAGCACCACGCCCGTGACGGCGGCGATCAAGGTCAGGATCGTCAATCGATGTAGCCCAAGCCGCGCAGCCTGCGCACGACTTCCTCGTCGGGCTGGCCGTCGTCGAGCTTGTCGCATTCGCGCGCCAGCACGTGTTCGATGAATTCTTCGGGTGAGCTATATCCGCCCGCCGCGGCCGCCTTCGCCACCCTGGCCCAAAGCTCTTTCTTCAACTTGACAGTCATGGTGGCGCAGGCTCTCAGCCCGCGCAGCGCTAACCGTCAGTTTAGCGCGGACCGCGATATCATGGCCTAGAGGACTCCATTTTGCGTGCTACCGCCCTGTTGACGATCGTCCTGGCCCTCGACGCTTCCGCCGCCGACACAATCCGAAAGCCATTCATCGAGTGCAACAAGGAGGAACTGCTGCAAGCCGTTCCCGAACTTACGGGCATCAAGTTCGACCCAAGTCAGGATACCTTGGACGGCCTGCTGCACGCCACCGGGGAAAACCTCGCGGGCATGTTCGCGAAGTTTGCGGATCTCTCGGCGGCCGAAGATATCCATGAGGTGCGTATCGAAGACGGCTTCGCCGTGACCAGCCGGCGCGAAGCTTTTCGTTATGCGGTCAAGTTGTCGCCGAACGCCGCGCCGGAGCAGTTCGAGGAATTTCGAATCGATGCAACTACCAGGGATATTGTCCAGCCGCCCGCCCGCAGCGACTTCCTGGTCTACGCCCACTTTCTGAGGTTGTTGAATTACCTGCTTCCGCAATATCGAGAGGAATCGCGTTTCCGCTATCTCGGCCGGGAAAATGCCGATGGCCACGATTGCTTCGTCGTGGCATTTGCGCAACGCCCGGAGGGGACCGCACTGCGCAGCCATATCCAAACCTGGCCCAACGGCCAGACCGCACGATTGCAGGGCATCGCATGGATCGATGCCTCGGCCAAACGAATCGTCCGGCTTCGGCTGGACCTGTTGGCGCCGATAGAGGGCTTCCCGCTCGAAACCGTAACCACCGGCATCTCGCTGGTTTCAGTCAACTTCAAGTCCACCGGAAGCGTGTTTTGGCTCCCCGCGACGGTGACTGTGCACGCGCGCTACGCGGGAGGCGAACTTCACACGGTGCATCGGTATTCGGATTACCAGCAGGAGGCGGAGAAGAGCGCCGGCAACCCGGCAGGGGCCGCCGCGACCGGCGAGGACCCGTACGAATTGTTGGCGCGGGGCGTCAAGCTCGCCCAGGAGGGTAAGCATGGCGATGCCATCGCGCTCTTGCGCGAAGCGGTGCGCCTCGATCCGGAAATGCCGGAAGCCCTATTCCACCTGGCGAATGCGCTCCGTAACGTCGGTGACCTCTCCGGCGCGGAAGGCACGTTGCACGAAGCTGCCAAGTTAGCTCCGGATTCCGGGGTGGCCCACAACTTGTTGGGTATTGTGCTGTCCAAACGCGGCGATTCGGCAGGCGCCGTGGCCGAGTTCCGCAAGAGCGCACAGCTCCAGCCGAAGGAAGCGATCGCGCATTTCAATTTGGGCCAGGCTCTGGAAAAATCGGGCGATCGGACCGCCGCCCTCGAAGAGTACCGGACTGCTTCCGGGCTTGCGCCGGACAACGCCGGCTTCAAGGCCCGCTACGAACAGCTTGCGCACGCGGCGAACGCTTCGCCCGCGCCGGAGACCACCATCAAGGTGGACGTTCGGTAAGTGCTGGTCCCGGTAATTGTCACCCATAAGGAGGGGCATCACGTCACCGGCCTCACGCCGTCGGATTTCGAAGTCTTTGAAGACGGCGGGAACTGGTCAAGATTCCGGGCGTGATCTGGAACTTTTCGCAGCCGATCTCGGACAACATGGAAGAAGCCGTCAGCGGCGTGAAGGGCGAACTGGCCATCAAGGTTTACGGCGACGATCTGAAAACGCTGGAAGAAAAGGGCGCCCAGATCGTGGGCGTTATGCGCACGGTGAATGGAATTGAA